>CAYWRB010000042.1:0-12722 GCA_964460025.1 uncultured Hungatella sp. | reverse complement strand
AGCAGAGAAACAGGCGGAAACAGGCGGAAAAGAGCATAAAGCAGTTGAATTCTCGCTCCATCAGTGGTAGAATTAGAATTCCCCGCCATCAGGGGATACAACAGAATATTTTACCTTCGGTATTTGACTGGCAAAATCCAGCGAAACCAGACCGGCTTGGCAAGATATGAAAATATAACTACCAGGAGGAAGCAAGATGATTACGATGGAGCACGTACACAAGTCGTACAGGATTGCAAAAAGAAACGCAGGCTTCGGTGAGGCCTGGAAGTCATTTTTTCACCGGAAATATGAAACCATTCATGCCTTAAACGATGTCAGCTTTACCATCCGGGACGGAGAGATGGTAGGGTACATCGGCCCCAACGGGGCAGGCAAAAGTTCTACAATCAAAATTCTAAGCGGAATATTGACACCGGACGACGGAACAGTTCTTGTAGATGGAAGAGTTCCCTACAAAAACAGAATCGAACATGTAAGCCGGATCGGCGTAGTGTTTGGTCAGCGTTCTCAGTTATGGTGGGATGTTCCGGTCATAGATTCCTTTGAGCTTTTAAAAGATATCTATCGAATTCCGGATTCACAATACAAAGAAAACCTTGAAGAGCTGACAGAGCTTTTGAACCTGGGAGAGCTGGTTCGTTCTCCGGCCAGGCAGTTGTCCCTGGGGCAGAGGATGCGGTGCGAGATTGCCGCATCTCTTCTGCATCAGCCCAGGATTTTATTTCTGGACGAGCCTACCATAGGGCTGGATGCGGTTTCCAAGCTGGCGGTTCGGGATTTTATTTTGAAACAAAACAGAATCCATGGAACCACGGTTCTTTTGACGACCCATGATATGCAGGACATAGAGGCTCTGGCCAGCCGGATTATTCTCATCGGAAAGGGCCGGATTCTGATGGACGGCAGTCTGGAAGACATCAAAAAGGGAAACAGGGACATTGATGAGACCGTGGCAGAGCTGTACCGGTCTTATGATATTTAAGAGGCTTTGGAGGAGGAGAAATGGTGAAAAAATACATATCATTCTTTCGCTTAAGGTTTTTCATGGGTCTTCAGTACCGCACTGCTGCCCTGGCCGGTATCGCCACTCAGTTTTTCTGGGGCTTTATGGAACTTATGATGTTTCGGGCTTTTTATCAGGCGGATGCGGATGCCTTTCCCATGAGTATGTCGGCTACGGCCTCCTATGTGTGGCTGCAGCAGGCTTTTCTGGCTTTTTTTGCGGTGTGGATGATGGACAATGAGATTTTTGATTCGATTGTAAACGGAAATATTGCTTATGAACTGTGCCGGCCGGTAAATATTTATACCATGTGGTTTGCCAGGAATATTGCTAACAGGCTGTCAAGGGCTGTGCTGCGGTGTTTTCCTATTCTGGCGGTTGCGGCCTTGATTCCCCATCCTTACGGGATTGGGGCTCCGGCAGACGTAGGGCATTTTGTGCTGTTTCTTATTACGCTGATTTTAGGGCTGGCAGTGACGGTATCTTTCTGCATGCTGGTTTATATGCTGACGTTTTTTACGATTTCGCCTCAGGGACTGCGGATACTGTTTACCTCTGCGGTGGAGTTTCTGGCCGGGGCCATCGTCCCCATTCCGTTTCTTCCGGATAAAATCGGGAGGGTTCTGGAGCTTCTGCCATTTGCGTCCATGCAGAACGTAGCTCTCAGAATTTACAGCGGCAGTATGGACGGGAGGGCCATGAGGCAGGCAGTCTTTTTGCAGGTGTTCTGGCTGGCGGTAGTAACAGCGGCAGGCAGATTGCTGTGCAGGGCAGCCGAGAGACAGGTGACGGTGCAGGGAGGGTGACGGAGAACATTTTACCCATACCTGTTTGTGAGTCATACTATGTGCTGACACATTTGGCGAAATGCAAATGTGCCAGCACACTAGGTATACAAAGCCGGGAAACGTGCAGAGAATGGAGGAAAAGATGGATTACATAAGGGAGTATATAAGGAGAATCCGGTACAATATAAGGCTTTATAAGCATTATGTGTCGATTAATTTTCGGTCGATGATGCAGTATAAGACTTCGTTTTTGCTGTCATCTGTCGGACAGTTTCTGGTGTCGTTTAATGTGTTTCTGGGAGTATTTTTTATGTTCCAAAGGTTTTCTAAGGTGGAAGGGTTTACTTACAGTGAAGTTCTTCTGTGCTTTTCCATTGTCCTGATGGAATTTTCTCTGGCGGAGATGGTGGCCAGAGGGTTTGACGGGTTTGCGGGCATGGTGCGCACAGGGGAATTTGACAGGGTGCTGGTGCGGCCGCAGGGGGAAATCATTCAGGTTCTTGGCAGTAAATTTGAACTGACAAGGATTGGGAGGATGCTGCAGGCGGTTGTGATGTTTGTCTATGGAGTGGTGAAAAGTCAGGTGGCATGGGATTTTTCTAAAGTGCTGACGGTTGTTTTTATGCTCATAGGAGGAACTGCCGTGTTCAGCGGCTTGTTCCTGATTTATGCGGCACTCTGCTTTTTTACGCTGGACGGGCTGGAATTTATGAATGTGTTTACGGACGGAGCCAGGGAGTTTGGCAAATATCCGGCAGGTGTCTATGGGGAGAAGATTCTTTTGTTTGCCACATTTTTTGTGCCCTATGCGTTGGTGCAGTATTATCCGTTGCTTTATATTTTGGAGAGAAGGACATCCATAGGATATGTGGTGCTTCCCCTGGCTGCCTGCTGGTTCCTGCTGCCGGCTCTGGAGCTGTGGAAATTCGGAGTGAGGCATTATAAGTCCAGCGGGTCATAGGAGCTGAGGTATAAATGGCGGGTCATAAGCGGGTCGTAAGCAGGTTATAGGAGCCGAGGCATAAATGGCGGGTCACAGACAATGGGTTATAAGCGGCTCCTTGGAAAATTGCGGTGGAACTTTACCTGAAATTTTGATATAATGAGAAAAATATATGGAGATTTTACAAAATAAAAGTTTATTTGGCCGAGGAGATTATGGATTATTTCGGATTAGCTGAAAAAGTAAGAGATAATGTGAACCAGATTCTGGTTGGAAAGGAAAACATAGTGGAAGATGTGCTGGTCTGCCTTTTGGCAGGCGGGCATGTTCTTTTGGAGGATGTGCCGGGAGTGGGAAAAACTACCTTGGCGCTGGCCCTGGCAAAGAGCATATCCTGCAGTTTCGGACGGATTCAGTTTACGCCGGATACGTTGCCTTCGGATGTGACGGGCGTGTCGGTTTATCACATGAAGACAGGGGAGTTTTCTTACCAGCCAGGTGCGGTGATGAATCAGGTGATTTTGGCGGATGAGATCAACAGAACGTCTCCGAAAACTCAGGCCAGTCTTTTGGAGGCCATGGCGGAGAGGCAGGTTACGGTGGATGGGGTGGTCCACAGGCTGCCTGCTCCGTTTTTTGTCATGGCGACTCAGAATCCCATGGAATTTCTGGGAACATATCCGCTGCCGGAGGCTCAAATGGATCGTTTTATGATGCGGCTTTCCGTGGGGTATCCTGACAGGGAGCAGGAGATTGAAATGGCGGTCCGTTTTCTCCAGGGGAAAACCATAGAACAGGCGGAAGCAGTCTGCCAGGCGGAGGATATTGCAGCCATGCAGAGGGAAGCGGCACAGGTAACCGTAAAAGAAACGGTCATTGGCTATATGGAAGATATCATTGATTCTACCAGACAGGAGCCTCGTTTTGCGCTGGGAGCCAGCCCAAGGGCGATGCTGGCACTGGTACGTGCTTCCCAGGCGAAAGCATTTCTGAAGAAACGTGACTATGTGAAGCCGGATGATGTAAAGGCGGTGGCCATGCAGGTGCTTCTGCATCGTCTGGTGCTTTCCTCCGAGGCGAAAGTCAGAAAAGAGGATGGGGAAAAGATTTTAAAAAGTCTGATTATAAAGGCAAAAATTCCTGTTTAAGTATGGAGGTTTGCAGATGGGCATAAAGGCGCGCAGATGTATATTTCTGGTCTTATGGCTTTTGTCCCTTGGGGGTATCAGCTTTTACGGAGGCGCTGTCAGCTACGGCTTTTTCTGGGGAGTCACCCTGATACCGGCAATATCGCTTTTGTACCTTTTAGCAGTCTATATTCAGCTGAAAATCTATCAGCAGATAGAAAGCAGGAGCGTGGTGTGCTGTGAGCCCATGCCTTATTTTTTTATACTGCAAAATGAAGGATTCTGTCCCTTTGCCGGTGTCAGCGTCAATCTGTTTTCTTCATTTTCTACGGTGGAGGCTTTGCCGGGGGACAACGAGTATGAGCTGCTGCCGGGAGATAAGTATACCTTTAAGACAAGGCTGATTTGTAAATACCGGGGAGAATACGAAGTCGGCGTGAAGGAGATTGTCATGACGGATTTTTTCCGGTTAATCCGGATTCGCTATCGGATTCCGGGGACGATTAAGGCATTGGTGCGTCCGAGAATCATTCGTGTGGCGGAATTGAGTCATCTTCATGAAAGAAACATGCTTTTGCAGAGGGAATCTTTTCGGGAACGGACAGAGCCGGATACTGTGGTGAGGGACTATCTTCCGGGAGATGCACCCAGGCAGATTCACTGGAAAGCAGCTGCCAGAGAGCAGAAACTGATGGTGAGAAACAGAATCGGGGAGGAGACGAAAGGGATAACCTTGATGTGGGATACCAGAAGGTGGAGTCAGGATCCTGAAAAATATCTTCCGGTAGAAAACAGGATTCTGGAGGTTGTGCTGGCTCTCGGAATTTATATGGCGGAGAGAAATGTTTCTTTTTCTGCGTATTACGGGCAGAAAGGGGTGGCTGACATTCATGTAAATGCCATCGGGGATTTTGAAGGGTTTTATCAAAGGGTTTCGGAGATTGGATTTGATGAAGGGGAAGATTTTGAATATACGTTGTTTACTGTGGGGGACAGAGGAATTCTGTATGGAAACAAGGTGATTTTTTGTGTGCTCCACAAACTGGACGAGAAAGTCTGGAAATTTACGGAACAGTTTGAACAGACGGGAGCTTTGACAATCCTGTATGTGGTTACGGATGAGAATATGGAAGAGCTTGCAAAGCAGGGAAATGAGAGGCGGCGGATTGGGGTGATCCCTGTCCGGGGGCAATTGGAAGGAAGATTATGATGGATAAGAAAATCCTTTGGCGGACGATTCATGCAGGATTTCTCATTTGCATCGGACTTTTAGGCTTGGGAAACCTTCTGGGAATTCATGATTTAAGGGCTGTCCATGTCTTTACGGCGTTTGCAGTGCTTTGTTTGATGACTGTTTTTTTCAGCATATCTTTCCGAAAACGGGGGCTGTTTCTTGTAGGAATTTTTCTTGTTCTGTCGGGGGCAGGGATGGCTGCCAGGGAGCATATGTACCGTTTTTGGCAGTCGTATATCTGCTGGGTGACCGGACGGCAGTCGTGGAATCCGGAATGGACTGTGGGATATGAGCTGGTTCAGACCATCTTTTTTGTATTGATTGCTTATGCCATACAGCTGGTTGCGGAAAGGGACTACCGGTTTAAGGCAGCAGGAATAGGTGCAGTGTTTTTGGTGCTTATGGATTGTCTTCTGACACGGAGGCAGCTGTCACGCACTGCGGTTGCTTTTATGCTGTGCTATGCCGTCATACTTTATGTAGAATGGACGCAGATACACTGGAAAAAGGAAAAGGGGAAACGGATTCAGGACTATATGCTGTGGCTTTTGCCGTTTTTTGCCGTGTATTTTTTTCTTATGATGCTGCCGAAGATTCCGGAAAAGCCTTATGATTGGAGGATTATTAGGACGGTCTGCAGCCAGATGAAGGAGTCTTTCTTAAAGTTCTCCTCTAACTATCTGAGGGGGAACGGCGAGGACTTTGACCTGTCTTTAAGCGGATTTTCCGAGAGCGGAAGGCTTATGGGCAGGAATGAGGAGAGACAGGAAGAGATTATGACTGTGGAAAGCGAAAGCGGTCCTGTCTTTCCTATTTATCTGACAGGAAAAGTATACGACACGTTTGACGGGAGACAGTGGGAACAGAAAAGTCAAGGGATTTCTGGGGAACATTATATGGATACGGCTGAGACTTTGGCCGCTGTGAGAAGGTATGACAGGAAGTATCAGGCGGATTATCTGGTAAATCGGGATATCAAGATTCGGTATAAACATTTTCGGACTCGGTTTCTGTTTGCGCCGTTGAAAATGCGCAGGCCCGGGGCGGGACGTGAGGAGCTTTCATTTCAAGAAGATGAAGGAAGTCTTTATTTTGACAGAAAGAAAGGATACGGGACGGAATATGAGATCTCCTTTTTCCAGTTAAACACAGGACAGGAGAATTTCCGGCGTTTTTTGGAGGAGGTGTCCGTGGGAGAAGAGAATCAGGAGACGTTTGCTGAGTTGTTTGAGATTTCACAGGGAATAACAGGAAGGAATCTTACGGCGGAGGATATGGAAACCTACAGACAGGAGATTTTTGATGCCTATGGCGGACAGGTGGCTCTCACCCGTGACGTGGAGGAATATCTGGATACAATCACAGAAGGAGCCGAGACTCAGGTGGAGAGGCTGAAAGCCATTGAGGAGGAGCTGGCTTCTTTTACCTATACCCGTACACCGGGAGAAGTGCCGGAGACGGTTCGATCGGCGGCGGATTTTCTGGAGTATTTTTTACTGGAAAGCAGGGAGGGATACTGTACGTATTTTGCCACGGCTTTTGTTCTTCTTGCAAGAGCGGAAGGGCTGCCGGCACGTTATGTCCAGGGCTTTTGTGTGCCTGTGGGAAGCAGAGAGGAAACTATGGTATATTCCAATATGGCACATGCCTGGCCGGAGGTATATTTTGAGGGAGTCGGGTGGATTCCTTTTGAACCTACTCCTGGGTATTTGGGAATGCGCGGTGTTTCGTGGGGAACAAGAAAGGCCAAAGAGGCAGCAGGGGAGGCGGGCATCCGTACGGCAGAGCATGATGAAAGGACGGAAGAGGAACAGTTAGCAGCGGAAGACAACCTGGATATGCCGGAGGATGACAAGGGCCAGAGGGATTTTGGGAGAATTCTTGGTCTGGCAGGATTGTGGATGTTTTCCATAACTTTAGTGCTTTTTTTGATGAACCGCCTGTTTGTCCGTTTCCGCTATGAGAGAATGGATTTGACCGGAAAATTTAAAACGGAAGTGTATCGGAATCTGCGGATTTTAGCTTTTATGGGAATCAGGAGGGAACCGGAGGAGACACTGGAGGAATTTCGGAAGCGGGCGGGAGACCTGCTGGAAGACGGCGATGGGCTGCTGTTTTTGGAGAACTATGAGGATTTTTATTATGGTGATAAAGCAGTAGAGATGGTTATGCTGGAAGAGATCAGAAAGCAGCAGAAGAAGCTTTTGGAGTTTTTGAAGAGAAGAAGAAAATGGGGATACGCATGTTATCGGCTTTTTTCAATCCATATGAATGGTTCGAGATAAGTATCATAAATTAAGAGGAGATGAGAGGAAAAAATGTATCCGATAGGTAATATGAAAGCTACTGGGGCATAAAGGATGGGCTGGAGATATATCGAAAGATGAAAGAACTGGCGTGTTGACACTTGTTATATCCTATGATATTATAGATTGACAGAACATATGTTTGCACAGAGAGGGATAAGAATATGGATTTAACATTTACGGATATTGTGAACGCGTTTCATGATTATATTGCCGGAAGCAGGTATATCGATGTCTGCCACACAAAATTCGGCTATGTAATTCTTCATTTTGACCCAGGCACAGGAGATTTTGTCTATACACCGGAGGTTATTGAGACACCAGAAGAACTGCTGCAGTGTCTGAAAGAGGAGATTGTTATGGATGTTTTGCAGGATGGGGAACATGACTTGGAGGATGCGACAGAAGAGGAGCGAAAAGAAATTGAGAATGTGACAGGTAAATATATGGCAGTGTTGGAAAGGATGAAAAGGGCTGTTTAAAACTGTCTGAGGAAAAGGGTAATGCTGGTGTCTGCTTCGGTTTGGTAAAGCTGACACCAGCATTTTTAAGTTTAACTGTAACCATGCTTTTTTAGCATGACAAATCCAAAGAAACCAGGTATTAGACATAAAATGGTTTCCCTAATATAATAGAACTATGAAATAGCAGGTGATGTAACAGATCAAATTTGAGGGGAATGAAGATGAAAGAACAAATCGCAAAACTCATGGAACCGAAGCGGACTATTCCGGAAGCAAGAAAGATATTTTCCAACAGGGATTTAAAGGCGCTGATTGTGCCCCTGTTTATGGAGCAGCTCCTGGTAGTCCTGGTGGGAGTGGCGGACACGTTTATGGTAAGCTATGCCGGGGAGGCGGCAGTTTCGGGGGTTTCCCTGGTGAATATGTTTAATACGATTTTCATCTACTTGTTTTCCGCTCTGGCAGCCGGCGGAGCGATCGTTGTGAGTCAGTATATCGGCAGCAAAGATCAGGAGAACGGCAACCGGTCCTCCGGGCAGCTCCTTATGGCTTCCATGGTATTCTCCCTGTTCATTACCGGGTTTGTGCTGGTGCTGAACCGGCAGCTTTTGAAACTGCTTTTCGGGGAAGTGGAGCCTGACGTGATGGAAGCCTGTGTTACCTATCTTCGGATATCGGCGTACTTCTATCCGGCTCTGGCTGTGTACAACGCAGGTGCTGCCATGTACCGGAGCATGGGGAAAACCAATGTGACCATGTACCTTTCCCTGGTATCCAACGGAATCAATGTGGCAGGAAATGCCATAGGCGTGTTCCTGCTCCATGCAGGGGTAGCGGGAGTTGCCTACCCTTCCCTCATCGCCAGAGTATGTTCAGCAGTGGTGATTACATGGCTGTGTTTTGGGAAAGGAAATAGGATCTGGCTGGAAAAAAGGCATATTCTTTGCTGGGATAAGGCCATGGTTCACAGAATATTAAAGGTTGCCATTCCAAACGGGATTGAGAACGGCTTATTCCAGCTTGCCAAGGTGGCCTTAAGCAGTATTACCGCTCTGTTTGGCACGGTGCAGATTGCCGCCAACGGCGTGGCTCAAAGCTTCTGGTCCTTGGCCGCCCTTATGGGAACCGCCATGGGACTGGCGTTTGTCACGGTGACAGGACAGTGTATGGGGGCAGGAGATAAGGAGGCGGCAGAGTATTACATGAGAAAGCTTCTGAAGCTGACTTTTGTGACCTCCATTCTATGGAATGGGCTGATCTTAGGGGCAACGCCTCTTGTACTGAAAGGTTATGCGCTGTCGGAGGAGGCCGCCCGGCTGGTGGTGGTGCTGGTGCTTATCCATAACGTGTTTAATGCCGTATGTTACCCCTTGTCAGGGGCCTTGTCCAACGGCCTTCGTGCGGCAGGGGACGTGAAGTTTACCATGTATGTAAGCCTTTTGTCAACAGTGGCAGGCCGTGTGCTGTTCTCTATTATCTTTGCGGTGTGGATGAACATGGGAGTCATCGGCGTGGCCTTGGCCATGTGTCTTGACTGGGGGATCCGGGCAGTGATTTTCTGGATTCGGTTTGTGAGAGGTTCCTGGAAGAGATTCAGCGTTATCTGAGAAAATGAAAGATAGATCAGCTTTTGCGCTGTCCCAAAAAGAAAATACGGCATAATAAATTCTGGTGTAATGCCAGTGCCGCCGGAATATGCAGCACCTCGTCCACCTGTGCTCTCGGAGCCTGCGTCATTCTGCGTCTGGTATAAGTCGACAACGCATCCAGATATCTCCGTGAACCTTCCGCATACAACACGCCAAGTGCAAGAGACGACTTCCCGGAACCGGATACTCCGGCAATTCCCACAATCTTATTTAGTGGAATATCCACATCAATATGTTTCAGGTTATGAACATGAGCGTTTCGAATTTTAATCACATTCGGATGATTCTGTTCTTTCATTTTCTTATCCTTTCCGTATAACGATTTTTCTTATCCTATTATACAACAAAAGCGTATTGCAGGTTACATAAACCGCAATACGCTTTCGTCTGTACGAAGCTGTTTCTTATACGATACTCATAAACCATTCTACAGTTTCCGGTGAATAATGGGAAAAGAATAAGCTTTTTCCTGTATCAAGTGCTTCAATCTGTTTCATTTCCTCATCTGTCAGCACAAAATCAAACACATTGAAATTTTCCTGCATTCTGTCTTCGTGCGTTGATTTTGGAATCACAACAACGCCATTCTGAAGCAGAAAACGAAGTGCCACCTGAGCTACACTCTTTCCATATTTTGCTCCGATTTCTTTCAGTACCGGAGTATTGAAGAAATCATTCTTTCCTTCTGCAAACGGTCCCCAGCTCATAATCTGTGTATTATATTTTGCAAGATATTCACGAGCCACTTTCTGCTGCTGGAACACATGTGTTTCCACCTGATTTACCGCAGGAACAACTTCTGCGAAATGTGCAATGTCGATATAACGATCCGGATAGAAGTTTGAAACTCCGATTGCACGTGCCTTGCCTGCTTTATAGGCTTCCTCCATTGCGCGGTATGTTCCGTAATAATCACCAAATGGCTGATGAATCAAAAGCAGATCCACATAGTCTGTTTTCAGCTTCTTCAATGATTCCTCAATCGAAGCCTTTGCTTTTTCATATCCTGCATTGCTGATCCAGATCTTTGTGGTAATGAAAAGTTCCTCTCTTGGCAGACCACACTTTACAATTGCCTGGCCTACCCCTTCTTCATTGCCATATGCCTGAGCAGTATCAATGCTGCGGTATCCATTTTTGATTGCTGCAAGCACGCAACGCTCTGTTTCTTCCGGCGGAGTCTGATAAACTCCATAGCCAAGCTGTGGCATTTTCACACCATTATTTAATGTAACATAATTCATCGTTTTGTCCTCCTTTTATATTCATTTTATGAAACCTATTATTTCTTGATTTTTGTTTACATTCAAATTATATCCTGTTAAAATGAATATGTACAATATCAATTCCGAAATCTGCTATTCATATTATGAATATAAAGGAGTATCTAAATGTTAGACTTATCAGACCTTTACCAGTTTGTAACCTACGCAGACTGTGGTACCTTATCTGCTGCGGCAGATAAACTTCATATTTCTCAGCCCACTCTTACCAGAACCATGCATGATGTGGAAGACGCTTTTGGTGTTCCACTCTTTCATCGTGGTAAAAACCGTATCGAATTAACCGATACCGGTAAAACAGCAGTAGAACAAGCCAGATTACTGCTCAATGAAGCAGAAAAAGCAGTTCGGACCGTACAGACATTTGAACGCAATCAGCATACGATTACCATTCATTCCTGTGCTCCCGCACCTCTATGGTCATTATTGCCTGAACTGTCACGCAGATTTCCTGATAATATTATTTCCTCAAAACTGACAAATATGGATGAAATCCTTCAAAATGTCAGTTCCGGCAATGCTGATATCGGTATTCTGCCACAGGCCTGTTCAGATAAAGAGCTTCTCTGTATCCCTTATCTTAAGGAGCAGCTCTACGTCTGTATCCCGAAAGAACACAAACTGGCAGAACATTCACAGCTGAGTCTTTCACAGCTTAACGGTTTTAACTGCCTTCTTCGTGATAAAATCGGCTTCTGGACAGAACTGGTAAAGAGCAAAATGCCAGCATCCCGTTTTCTGATACAAACAGATGAATTTGAGTTTAAGGAACTCGTCCGAACTTCCACGTTATTGTGTTTTTCCAGCAATAAAGCCACCGATTCAGATCAGACTCTGAAAGGACGGAAACGGATTCCCTTAACTGATCCGGAAGTAAATGTTACCTATCACCTGATTAGTTCCACTAAGAGTACTATTTTACAATCTGTTTCGCCCACTTTTGAATTTCGGCATCAGAAGTAAGCTGTTCATCTTCATTAAAACGGATATTGAGCCCAGCATGAACCGTTGCTCCTTTGCAGGCATTCTCAAAATCCTTGAATGTATGACCAATCCATCCACCATTCGTTGCAAATGGGTATACAGATTTTTCAGATAAATCTTCACTGTGAAGGAAACTGTTCATAGCGGGGGCAAACGTATACCACCATACCGGTGTTCCAAGAATAACGGTATCATACATGTTCAAATCTGCATTTATCGGCGATCCGCTGCATGGGAGCCTGCTTGTTCTCAGCCTCCTGTACCATACGGATCAACTTTTGGAGAGAACTATCCTGTTTTTGTATTGCAGTAATATTCCTTTTTAACATGAATCCAAATGAGGGCAGTTTTGGAAAAATGTATCAAGGAGAGAGTTATCATACTGAAGCCGGAAGAATTATTGACCTGTCCGCGACAGGGGATGATGAGACTCCGACAATCGGAGGACAGGCTATTGAACCAATGGTTGTTGCAATTTTGGAAAGGGGGATGTTCAGGTAGATACGGTATTAGGAAGGGGCAGAATTGAAAAATATGTATCCGCTATGAACTCATACCCATAGCGGATACATGTTTTTTTCTATTGTGCTTCTGTCCGGATCAGGTTGCTGACATATGGTCGTTTGCCGGAGAGCACTTCGTCATAGAAATTTTGTTTCCAATCAATATAGGCAACGCTGTCCTCCAGTTCCTTTATGGAGATACGCAGCGCTTCCTGCTTTTTAGCCAGCATTTGTTTTCGGGGAATAATCGTAGACTCTCCCTGGAGACATAATTCCAGGTATTCTTTCATTTCCTGGATGCTCATGCCGCATTTTTTGAGACAGGTCAGGTCTTTGATCCATTTCACATCTTTTTCATCGAAAATCCGCCGGTTATTATTATCCCGTTTGACTCCCGGAACCAAGCCTTCATTACAATAGAATTTTAAAGTCTGA
>CAYWRB010000041.1:0-12793 GCA_964460025.1 uncultured Hungatella sp. | reverse complement strand
GTGGATGTGGAGAAGGGAATTTTCAAGAAGAGATGTGAGACAGAGATAGACAATTCTTCTTTTTTAGTTGCTTCACCGGATGGGAAGCTGCTGTACTCCATTGCCGATGAGGGAGTGGTGTCCTATAAGATTCATGAGAACGGAAGTATTACCAAGTTAAACACTGCCAATATCCGCGGCATGAGAGGCTGTCAGCTGTCGCTGGATCCGGACGGAAGATTTCTGTATGTGGCAGGATATCACGACGGCAAGGCGACGGTTATGAATTTGAAACCGGACGGAAGTATAGGCAGTGTGGCAGCAGGGGTTTATCATAAGGGACTTGGCAGTGTGGCGGAGCGTATGTTCCGGCCTCATGTCACCTGTGTGCGGATGACACCGGACAGGGAATATGTTATGGTAGCGGACGTAGGCGTGGATCAGCTGAAGGTATATCGTTTAAGCAGAGCGGAAGATGCCTTGATTCTGGTAGACACCATTCCCTGTGATCTGGAGTCGGGGCCGCGGCATTTTATATTCAGTTCTGACGGAAAATATATGTATCTGATGTATGAGTTAAAGAATGTGATTGATGTCTATACCTATGAGTCAGGGCTAAGGGTGCCGAAACTGGAAAAGATTCAGACCATACCTACTACCTCGGACGGAGATGAGGTAAGCCAGCTGACAGCGGCCTGTGCCATCAGGTTCTCTCCGGATGAGAAACACGTATTCTGCAGCAATGCGGGAGATGACTCCATCACAGTTTATGAGCGGGATTCTGAGACTGGGCTTTTAGAGATGCTGTGCAGCCTTCCCGTAAGCGGAGAGTATCCCAAGGATATTGCTGTTTTTCCGGATGGAAAGCATGTGGCATCCATTAACCATGAGACAGGAAGCATCACCTTTTTCCGTGTGGATTACGAGAAAGGGCTGCTGGTGATGTGCGCCAACCCGGTAATGGTGGATGAGCCTAACTGCTGTGCTATTGTGAAAGTGGGAGGCTGACAGTATGGCTGGTTCTACATGGGGGACCCTGCTTACCATGACTACCTGGGGAGAATCCCACGGCAAAGGCCTGGGGGTTGTGGTGGACGGATGCCCGGCAGGGCTGGAGCTTGAGGAACAGGATATTCAGAAGTTTCTGGACAGGAGAAAGCCGGGACAGAGCCGGTATACCACAAAGCGCCAGGAGGGAGATCAGGTGGAGATCCTGTCCGGCGTATTTGAGGGAAAGACCACAGGAACGCCTGTTTCCATGCTGGTGCGGAATATGGATCAGAGGTCTAAGGATTACGGCCAGATTAAGGACGTGTATCGACCGGGACATGCGGATTATACCTTTGAGGAGAAATACGGGTTTCGGGATTATCGGGGAGGAGGGCGTTCCTCCGGCCGTGAGACCATCGGGCGGGTGGCTGCAGGCGCGGTGGCTGCCAGACTTTTAGAGAGTCTGGGAGTCCGGGTTACGGCTTATACCAGGTCCATCGGACCGGTGGAGATAGAAGACGGCAGGTTCCAGGCAGATGAGATCGGCAGGAATCCTCTGTGTATGCCGGATGGGGATGCGGCTGTCCGGGCGGAAGAGTATCTTCGGCAGCTGATGGAACAGAAAGACTCCGCAGGCGGAGTGGTGGAGTGCGTGGCAGAGGGGCTTCCGGCAGGGATAGGCGAGCCGGTGTTTGAGAAGCTGGATGCCCGTCTGGCTCATGCACTTATGTCCATCGGAGCCGTAAAGGGTGTGGAGATCGGAGACGGGTTTGCTTCGGCCAAAAGCCGAGGCACGGCAAATAATGACTCCTTTCGGATGGAACCCCTTAAGAAAAAGCCGGTAAAGGTGACAAACCATGCCGGAGGAATATTAGGCGGCATCAGCGATGGCAGTCCGATTGTACTGAGGGTGGGATTTAAGCCGACCCCTTCTATTGCCTCTTTACAGCAGACGGTAAACAGGCAGGGGGAGAATGTGGAGATTGCTATCGGAGGGCGTCACGATCCGGTTATTGTCCCAAGGGCAGTGGTGGTGGTGGAGGCTGTGACGGCTTTTACCATCGCAGATATGCTGCTGCAGAGTATGACGTCACGGCTTGACAGGATTCAGAAATTTTTTCAGATGCAATGACAGAACGGGGGATTTCATCGGGGCCGGAGGACCGGTAACATATGATCGAGAGAAGGAACACATGGAAACGAAAGGAAAAGGAGTATGAAAATAGCGATTGGAAATGATCATACGGCATTGGAGATGAAGAATGCCATAAAGCTCCATCTGGAGCAGAAAGGTTACGAGGTTTTGGATCTTGGGACGAACCAGCCGGAAAGCTGCGATTATCCCATATATGGAGAGAAGGTAGGGAAAGCGGTGGCATCCGGTGAGGCGGATCTGGGAATCGCAATCTGCGGAACAGGTGTGGGCATTTCTCTGGCGGCCGGCAAAGTGAAAGGGATCAGAGCCTGTGTGTGCAGCGAGCCTTATACGGCGAAGCTGTCCAGAATGCACAATGATTCCAATGTTCTGTCCTTTGGAGCAAGGGTAATTGGAATTGAGCTGGCGAAGATGATAACGGACGCCTGGCTGGAGGCAGAATTTGAGGGAGGACGTCATCAGAGAAGAGTGGATATGATTATGAAGATTGAGAAGGAGCAGTGATGAGCCATATATTAGTAGTGATTCCGGTGCAGGACAGGCAGAAGGAGTATCTGGAGAATATAGGAAAAGGTTGCCTGTTTGAGTACGGAGCCCCGGAAACGGTGACAGAAGAGCAGGTTAGGGCAGCGGATATTATTATCGGCAACATCAGCCCGGATATGTTGAAAAAAGCACAAAAGCTTCAGTGGTTTCAACTTAATTCCGCAGGGGCAGATCGGTATTTAGAGCCGGGAATATTAAAAAACGGAGTCATTTTGACCAATGCTACCGGAGCTTATGGGCTGGCTATTTCCGAGTATATGGTGGGAATGTCCTTCATGCTGCAGAATAAATTTTATCAGTATTACAGGAATCAGACCGAACATCTGTGGAAGGACCGGGGGACGGTGACTTCCATTTATGGTTCGACCACATTGGCTGTCGGTTTAGGAGACATCGGCGGAGAGTATGCGTCCAGGATGAAGGCGTTGGGAAGCTATACCATTGGAGTGAGACGTACCGGGGGCAGTAAACCGGACTATTTGGATGAGCTTTACACTGTGGATCAGCTGGACCGGCTTCTTCCAAGAGCCGATTTTGTGTCATTATCACTTCCCAATACCCCGTCGGCCTATCATATTATGGATGAGAGGCGGCTGAGGCTGATGAAACCGGGGGCGTATCTTATCAATGTGGGAAGAGGCACTGCCATCGATCAGGATGCATTATGCAGGGTTCTGAAGGAGGGGCATTTAGGCGGCTGCGGTGTGGATGTGACGGATCCGGAGCCGTTGCCGAAGGATCATCCTCTGTGGGATGCGCCCAGAATGGTCATAACGCCTCATATCTCAGGCCAATATCATCTGCAGGAGACTTTTGAGAGGATCGTAAAGATCGCAGGCCGGAATCTGGAGCATTTTCTGGCAGGGCACAGAGAACAGATGGAGAATCAGGTGGATTTTGAGACGGGATATCGGAGAAAGTGAGGAGAACATCAGTGAAAAAAATCGGATTTATTGGAGTGGGAATCATGGGGAAATCCATGGTGCGCAATTTGATGAAAGCGGGATATGAGGTTTCTATTTATACAAGAACTAAATCTAAGGTGGAGGATGTAATCGGAGAAGGGGCTCTCTGGTGTGATTCCGTGGCGGAATGTGCAAGGGGAAGAGAAGCGGTGCTTTCTATTGTAGGATATCCCAAGGATGTGGAAGAGGTTTATTTTGGAGAGGGCGGAATCATTGCCAATGCAGAGCCGGGGTCCTACGTCATTGATATGACTACCACCAGTCCCAAACTGGCGGTTCGCATCTATGAGGAAGCATCCAAAGCAGGAATCCACGCGATGGATGCTCCGGTAACCGGCGGAGACAGCGGGGCAAAGGCAGGAACATTGACCATTTTGGTAGGCGGAGACAGAGATGATTTTGATGCCTGTATGCCGGTTTTCCAGGCCATGGGAAAGAATATCAATTATATGGGAAAAGCGGGAAACGGACAGCACACCAAGATGTGCAACCAGATTGCCATTGCCGGGACTCTGGCCGGAGCATGTGAGGCATTTGTATATGCCAAGAATGTAGGATTGGATTTGGATGCCTGCTTCAATGCTATCTCTACCGGGGCAGCAGGAAGTGCTCAGATGAGCAATGTGGCATCAAAGGCACTAAAGGATGATTTTAATCCGGGATTCTTCTTGAAGCATTTCATCAAGGATATGTCCATTGCCGGGGAAGAGGCAGAGGCGGCGGACGTAAAACTGGATATTTTGCAACAGGTACTTTCCATGTGCAGGAAGCTGGAAGAGGAAGGCATGGGAGATTTGGGGACTCAGGCTTTGATCAGATATTATAAATGGTAAAAGGAATGTATGCCGATATGAAAAAAATGATTTCCTGGAATGTCAATGGTCTTCGGGCCTGCATGGGAAAAGGATTCTTAGAATATTTTACACAGGCGGATGCGGACGTTTTCTGTATTCAGGAAAGTAAATTGCAGGAGGGACAGATTGAAATTCCTCTGAGTGGGTATCATCAATACTGGAACTATGCGGAGAAAAAAGGATACTCAGGGACAGCGTTATTTACAAAGGAAGAACCGATTTCCGTAACTTATGGAATCGGCGTGGAAGAACATGACCATGAGGGAAGAGTGATCGCCGCAGAGTATGAGGACTATTACGTGGTGACTTGTTATACGCCAAATTCTCAGAATGAACTGGCCAGGCTTTCCTACCGCATGACATGGGAAGATGCCTTCCTCTCTTATTTGAAGGGGCTGGAAAAAAAGAAACCGGTGATCTTCTGTGGGGACCTGAATGTGGCCCATAAGGAGATTGACCTTAAAAATCCGAAAACCAACCGGAAAAATGCCGGATTTACGGATGAAGAAAGAGGAAAGTTTTCTGCGCTTTTAGAGGCCGGGTTCATCGATACCTTCCGCTATTTTTATCCGGATGCGGAAGGGATCTATTCCTGGTGGTCTTACCGGTTTAAAGCCAGGGAGAAGAATGCCGGGTGGCGGATCGACTATTTCTGTGTGTCGGAAGTTTTAAAAAGCCGGTTAAAGAGCGCTGCGATTCATACGGAGGTGGCCGGATCGGACCATTGTCCGGTGGAGTTGGTGATATCATGAATCTAGTGACCATAGAGCATTTGACAAAATCATATACGGATCGTCTTCTGTTTGATGACACCGGCTTCAGTATCCAAGAAGGAGAGAAGATCGGCCTTATAGGAATCAACGGAACAGGGAAGTCAACCCTTTTAAAGATTGTGGCAGGGATTGAAACACCGGATACGGGCACCCTGGTCCACGGCAGGAATCTGGATGTGCGCTATCTGCCTCAAAATCCTCAGTTTGTGTCAGGAGATACCATTCTCGAAAGTATTCTGCGGGATAATGAGGGCCATCCCCATCTGTGGGATATGGAAAGTCAGGCTAAAATCATGCTGACGAAAGTGGGGATTGAAGATTTTAACCAGAAGGTGGAGACACTGTCCGGAGGACAGAGAAAACGGGTGGCTTTGATAAGTACCTTGATGGCGGACACGGATCTTTTGCTGCTGGACGAGCCTACCAACCATTTAGACAGTCAGATGGCGGATTGGCTGGAGGACTATCTGAAGAAATTTCGCGGTGCAATTCTGATGGTTACTCATGACAGGTATTTTCTCGACAGCGTGTCGAACCGGATTGTGGAGTTGGATAAAGGAAAGTTGTACAGCTATCAGGCCAATTATGAGGGGTATTTAAAGCTTAAGTCAGAACGTCTGGATATGGCTCTGGCATCGGAGCGGAAGAGGCAGTCCATTCTGAGGGTGGAACTGGAATGGATGCAGAGAGGAGCCAGGGCCCGGTCTACGAAGCAGAAGGCCCATATTCAAAGGTATGAGGCGCTGAGGGATCAGAAAGCTCCGGAGTCAGACAGAGAGGTGGAGATGGAGTCCGTATCCAGCAGGCTGGGACGAACCACGGTGGAAATCCGTAATCTCAGCAAGGCCTACGGATCCAATGTGCTTATACGGGAGTTTTCTTATATATTTTTGAAGAATGACCGAATCGGTATCATTGGTCCTAATGGCAGCGGTAAGACGACGCTGATGAAGATGATTGCCGGATGGGAAAAGCCGGATGAGGGAACCATTGATATCGGACAGACAGTGAAGCTGTCCTATTTTTCCCAGGAAAATGAAGATATGGATGAGAGTCTGAAAGTCATTGACTACATCCGGAATGTGGCGGAATATGTGAAGACCAGGGACGGCAGTATCAGCGCCTCCCAGATGCTGGAGCGTTTTCTGTTTCCCCCGGGGATCCAGTATACGGCCATCAGCCGGCTGTCAGGAGGAGAGAAACGAAGGCTGTATCTGCTTCGGATCTTGATGGACGCACCCAATGTGCTGCTTTTAGATGAGCCTACCAATGACTTGGATATTCAGACACTGACCATACTGGAGGACTATCTGGACAGTTTTCAGGGAATCGTCATAGCGGTATCTCATGACCGGTATTTTTTGGACCGGGTAGTGAGACGGATCTTTGCCTTCGAAGGGGAAGGAAAAGTGAAGCAGTATGAGGGCGGATATACGGATTATC
Source organism: uncultured Hungatella sp. (assembly GCA_964460025.1). GTDB lineage: Bacteria > Bacillota > Clostridia > Lachnospirales > Lachnospiraceae > UBA3402. Next base: position 6,087 of record CAYWRB010000041.1, on the reverse strand, counting down.
AGGCAGCAGTTATGGCACGGCAGGTGAAAGAACCTGAGGGAAAAAAGACATGGGAGGAGGAAAAGAAATCCTCGAGGAAGACCTGGGGCGGTACGAAGAAACTGAGATTTACGTTTCAGGAACAGAAGGACTGGGAGGTTATAGAAGGTGAGATAGAGGCGCTGGAGCAGGCCATCACATCCCTGGATCAGCAGATGGAGGCAGCTGCCAGCGATTTTATAAAACTGAGAGAACTGATGGAGGAGAAGGAACGCCAGGAAGAAATTCTGGAGAAGAAGATGGAACGTTGGATGTATCTGAACGACCTGGCAGAGAAAATTGCAGACGAAAACGGCAGATAAGTGGAGGTAAGAGTGAAGCATTTACGAGTTGTGACAGAAGAGAATGGGCGATATCCCATGGGACTTACCGTAACTAGAAAAAGATTGCATGTGTCCGTAGAATGGGCGGGAAGGACCTGCAGTCTTGTGTTGTTTCTAAAAGGGGAGAAAGAACCATGGCAGAAGTTTGCTATGGAAGAAAAAGACAGAAACGGAGACGTATGGAACCTGACTTTGGAGACGGAAGGAGTATTTCCGTCAAATCTGGAATATTGTTTTGAAATGGATGGGGAGATGGCAGCAGATCCCTACGGCCGTTCTATTTTGGGATGGGAATCCTGGGGAGAGCCGGAGAATATATACAAAATCTTAAGATGTCCGGTTTGGGAGGATACCTTTGACTGGGAGGGAGACAGGCTGCCTCAGATACCTTATGAAGACTGTATTATTTACCATGCTCACGTGAGAGGACTGACGAAACATCAGTCCTCCAAAGTTCGTGAGAAAGGCACGTTTCGGGCTGTGATGGAGAAAATTCCTTATCTGAAGGAATTGGGGGTTACCACACTGGAACTGATGCCGGTGACAGAGTTCGGGGAGATTATGACAGTTTGCGGCGGAGTCGGAGTGCTTTACGACGGAAAGTCAGCTATAACCGCCGGGACAGAAAAAGTCCAAAGCTCCGTGTTGGAGAAAAGGCCTACAGGGCGGATAAACTACTGGGGTTACTGCGGCGGATACTATTTTGCACCCAAGTCCTCCTACGGCTCCGGGCGGAATAAGAACCCGGTGCGGGAGCTGAAGACTCTGGTGCGGGAGCTTCATAAGAATGGAATGGAATTGGTACTGGAGCTGTATTTTACCGGAACGGAAAGTCCTTCCTTTGTGCTGGACGTGGTGAGATTCTGGGTGAGAGAATATCATCTGGACGGTATTCATCTGGTAGGCCAGGCGCCTCTTAAGCTGATCGGCCAGGATCCCTACTTAAGCAGGACGAAATTGTTTGCTCCTAACTGGGATGGCGTGGATAAAGGAAGGGTACGGCATCTGGCAGAGTACAATGACGGGTTTATGCTGGATATGAGGAGGCTTCTAAAGGGAGATGAAGATCAGCTGAATCGTCTGACGTTCCACTGTCGCCGAAACCCGGAATCCTTTGGTGTTGTCAATTACATGGCCAATACCAATGGCTTTAATCTGATGGATATGGTATCTTATGAGATAAAGCATAATGAAGCCAACGGGGAGAACAATCAGGACGGCAGCAATTACAATTTCAGCTGGAATTGTGGTGTGGAAGGGCCTTCAAAGAAGAAAAAGATTCTGCAGCTGCGGAAGAAACAGCTGCGCAATGCCATGCTGATGCTGTTTTTAAGCCAGGGGACGCCTCTTCTTCTGGCCGGCGACGAGTTTGGCAATTCCAAATCCGGGAATAATAATTCCTACTGTCAGGATAATGAGATTTCCTGGCTTAACTGGAACCTGTTAAAAACCAACGGGGATCTGTATGAGTTTGCGAAAAAATGTATCGCGTTCCGTAAGATGCATCCGGTGTTTCACATGAGGAAAGAGGCGATAGGCATGGATTCTCTTGGATGCGGGAACCCGGATATCTCCTACCACGGAGTGAAGGCGTGGCGGCCGGAGTTTGAGAGTTTCCGGAGGCAGCTGGGGATTCTTTACTGTGGGGAATATGGAAAAAGACCGGATGGAACTTGTGATGATTATTTCTATGTGATGTACAATATGCATTGGGAGAGTCATGAGTTTGGAATGCCCAAGACTCCCAGGAACCGCAGATGGCATCTGGTGGTGGACACCGGACGTCCGGAAACCATGGATTTTGCGGAAGAGGGCCAGGAGCCGGAGCTGGAGGACCAGATGACTTATCTAGCAGAGGCACGGTCCATTGTGGTGCTTATGGGAAAACTTTATAAAGAGCCGGATAAAAGAGGGAAGGATAAGGATGAGGAAACGGCACGCGCCCTTCAGGGCACCTGCCAGGCCGGAGGAAAACAGCAATGAAGAAGTATGATTATGTGATTGTAGGAAGTGGCCTGTTTGCCGGAGTGTGGGCATATCTGGCCAGAAAAAAGGGAAAAAGCTGTCTGGTGGTGGAAAAGAGGAACCATATAGGCGGCAATATCTATTGTGAGGAGCAGGAGGGGATTCATGTCCACAAGTACGGCGCCCACATTTTTCACACCAGCAACCGCAAGGTGTGGAAGTTTGTCAATGAGCTGGCAGAATTTAACCGCTATACCAACAGCCCTGTAGCCAATTATAAAGGTGAGATGTACAACATGCCTTTTAATATGAATACCTTCAGCAAGATGTGGGGGATTTCCACGCCGGAGGAGGCAAAGGAGATCATCGCCAGACAGAAGGCCGGTATTACGGGTGAGCCAAAGAACCTGGAAGAGCAGGCCATCAGCCTGGTGGGGACGGATCTGTATGAGAAGCTGGTGAAAGGATACACGGAAAAGCAGTGGGGGAGAGACTGTAAGGATTTGCCGGCGTTTATTATCAAGCGTCTTCCTGTACGGTATACCTATGACAACAATTATTTTAATGATCTGTATCAGGGGATTCCTATGGGCGGATACAATGTGATCATTGAAAAACTGTTTGAGGGCTGCGATATCGTAACCGGTGTGGATTATCTGAAGGAGCGGGAGAAATACAAAAACATGGGAGACGTGATTGTCTATACAGGGACCATTGACTCCTACTATGATTACTGTTACGGACAATTGGAGTATCGGAGCCTGAGGTTTGAGACAGAGGTTCTGGATCAGGAGAACTATCAGGGAGTGGCGGTTGTCAATTATACGGACAGGGAAACACCCTTTACCAGGATTATTGAACACAAACATTTTGAATTCGGAACACAGCCAAAGACCGTGATCACCAGAGAATATCCGGCAGACTGGAAGGAAGGGATGGAGCCTTACTATCCTGTCAATGATGAAAAGAATCAGAGGCTGTATGAGCGGTACGCTGAGATGGCAGCAAAGGAGACCAATGTCATTTTTGGAGGACGTTTGGCGGAATATAAGTATTATGATATGGATAAGGTGATTGAATCGGCGCTGCGGCGGGCTGAGGAAAAGATGGAATAAAGCGCGCAATGTATCATCAGGAGGCGGGCATCCGGATGCTGCCCGTTTCCCTGTTGATTACGATACCTTGGCTGCTGGAACGCTGTATTCACTACCAGACATCTGTCATCATAGACAGCGATGCCCATATTGCCGCAGATGTGGGCAACCACCAGGCAGCCCATGCCTTATTGACGGATATGAATTTTCCGGAGGAGCTGGTGGTGAATACATCGATTGAGAAGCTGAAGAAGTATATTCCGGTTGCCTGAGTTATAGATTACAGATAGAAAGGCTAATAGCATGAAATCAACGGAGAAGGGATATATCAATAAAAATAATCAGCGGAATAATGGAAAAACAGATAAACAGGGGACAGGTAATTTACAATGGTTTTATGATATGGAATGTCTTAATTGTGGTCATAAGTATTATGCAAATGGTCATGATATTTGGTTGAGAAAATGTCCTAATTGTCAAGGCGGAAAACCTTGATAGGTAAGGTAATTGCTGAAATCGATCGAACTATTGAAGGATGTATAAAAGATCAGGTCACACTTTTAGGAGAGTGTGTAACCACTAGAAAATAAAAATTTACCCAATTACACACTAAGTCACACAACCGATTGAGCAAAAAATAAGGATGTATGAGTTTTGTCCCATACATCCCCAAAGTGCTGAAAAACTTGATTTTAACGCATTTTTTAATTAGCCAAAGTATCTCTTAAGAAGTCCCTCAAAAGCCTTTCCATGTCTTGCCTCATCCTTAGCCATCTCATGCACGGTGTCATGAATAGCATCCAGATTAGCAGCTTTTGCTCTCTTAGCCAGATCGAACTTGCCAGCGGTAGCGCCGTTCTCAGCGGCAACTCTCATCTCCAGATTCTTCTTGGTGGAAGAGGTAACTACTTCGCCTAAAAGCTCTGCAAATTTAGCAGCATGCTCTGCCTCTTCGAAAGCGGCTTTCTCCCAGTATAAACCAATCTCAGGATATCCTTCTCTGTGGGCAACTCTTGCCATAGCCAGGTACATACCAACCTCAGAGCACTCGCCCTCAAAATTTGCACGCAGATCTGCCAGAATATCTTCAGAAACACCCTGAGCAACGCCTACTTCATGCTCACAAGCCCATGCTAAACCTTCGGAAGCCTGCTCTTTGAACTTGGAAGCCGGAACGCCGCACTGTGGGCACTTCTCAGGTGGATTCTCTCCCTCGTAAACATAACCACATACTGTACAAACCCATTTTTTCATAACTGGTATCTCCTTTTCCTGTATATTTTAAATTTAATAATAGTAATTGTTACTGATATTAATCTACCATAGGATTTCGTTCTTGTCAATACCTAATCGATACTTTTTTTCATTTACTTTTTGACTTGCTTTATGCAATCCTCACAGAGACCATAAAAATACGTAATATGGCTTTCTACCTGACCGCAGCAATGCTGCTGGGCATCGCTGTTAAGCTGTCCGCAGGTGTTCATAGAAAGATCCTGAACTTGGCCGCATTCTCTGCATACAAAATGGTAGTGAGGCCGCATGTCTGCGTCAAATCGGTCCGGGCCGTTACCACAGCTCAGCTTGCGTATCTCCCCTAAATCCACCAGAAGATTCAGATTCCGATAGACGGTTCCCAGACTGATGTTGGGGAATTCTTCACGTATCTTCATATATAAGGTATCTGCAGTAGGATGGTCGTGCCTGTTCATCAGGCAGGTTTTGATCATCTCCCTCTGTCTGCTGTACTTTAATGTCTTCATGGGAACTCCTTGTTATCAACAATAATAATGATTACTATTATATAATAGCAGATCATACCTTTTTTGTCTATCCCTAAGAAAAAATTTCCAGAAAGAAAAAATTAAGTCATTTTTTCGAAAATAAAATAATAAAATGGTAGGTGAAAACGTAAAATTGTGGTACACTATAAGTATTGGATAATTGACGTTTCGTTTTTACAATTATCCCTATTATAGAACACAGGTGACGAGGGAGGAACCAGCCATGAACGAAGAAGGAATCAAAGAATTGCAGGAGACTGAAACGATCCGGACGAACACAGATTCCGCAGAGGATGCTGCGGCAGAAAGTGCAGAGGCGGTCTCGGCAGAAACAGCTGATAAGGCGGAGAACACAGAGAAGATCAGTGAAGCTCCGGGGCAGCCGTCAGAGACGATGGAAGATTATGCCAAGGAGTTGGAGGCATCTTATAAAGAGTACGATGAACGCCGCAGTCAGACCTATGTGGAGGAAGAGTCTCCGGATGCGGAAAAGTGGCAGGAGCTTAAGCAGATGCAGGCGGACCGGTCCGTAGTTAAAGTAAAGATCAAGGAGATCGTCAAAGGCGGAGCCATTGCTTTCGTTGATGAGATCAGAGCATTTATCCCTGCCTCCCAGCTTTCTTTAGAGTATGTGGAGAAGCTGGAGGACTGGACAGGCAAATATATCGAAGCCTATATCATTACTGCAGAACCAGAGAACAAGCGCCTGGTGCTTTCTGCCAAAGAATTGTTAAAAGAGAGGAGAGACGCAGAGAGGAAAGAGAAGATGGCTTCCTTTAAAGCAGGAGATATTGTTGAGGGAACAGTAGAGAGCCTGAAGAATTACGGGGCCTTTGTGGCTTTGGCAGACGGTGTTACGGGACTTCTGCATATTTCCCAGAT
>CAYWRB010000040.1:5431-12805 GCA_964460025.1 uncultured Hungatella sp. | reverse complement strand
TCAAAAACAAAGGCAGTCAAAGACATCAGGGTAAGCACAAGGATGCAGTAATAGACAGGACGGACAAAACTTCTTCGTCTCCTCTTCTTCCTGTCAAACCGTTCCTCCTCTCCAAACACCCTTGTCAAAATCTCAAAAGTTATCCAAAAACCTGCAAACGCCAGAAAAAAGCAAAGCCAAGTCAGCAGACCCCAGTCTGACTGGAGTTTGCTTAACTTTAAGCAGGCAATCCCCTGTCCTCCTACCCAAAAAGCAGAAAACAATCCCCTTAAGTGAATCACATTGCCTGTTCTATGATAATCATTGTAATACAAATATCCTGCCGCCAGCAAAAGGGCCAATCCTGATAGGTAATACAAATGAAAATGTGCAAATACCCAGCTGGCTCCATAGCATATCAAATAAACGATCATACATCCTGCCCTCTTTTTTATCCTTTGCCTGTTTTATTTGATAAACTCTCGCATATAACCTTCCACTTCTTTCACAGTGGCAAAACTCATGACTTTATCTGCCATATCCTTCAATTCTTCCACACAATATCCGTTAATCATCTTCCTTGTCCGCAAAATAGACGATGGACTCATACTGAATTCATTCAATCCAAATGCCAGCAAAATCGGAATCATCATAGGATCACTGGCCGCCTCCCCGCACATTCCCACCGTGATTCCTGCCTCCCTTGCACAGGTGATAATATGACGAATACTGCGGAGTACTGCCGGATTAAACGCGGAATATAAATAAGCGATTCTGTCATTGCCTCTGTCCACAGCCATGGTGTACTGAGTCAAATCATTGGTGCCGATGCTGAAGAAATCCGCTTCCTTTGCAAACACATCCGCCATCAAAGAAGCTGCCGCTGTCTCTACCATGATACCGATCCGGATTTCTTTGTTATATGGGATATTCTCCCCATCCAGTTCCTTTTTAACCTCCTCAATCAAGGCCTTGGCCTCTCTGAATTCGTCAATGCAGGTTACCATAGGAATCATAATTCTAAGATTGCCATATGCACTGGCACGCAAAAGGGCTCGAAGCTGCGGACGGTAAATATCCTCTTTTCTGTCCAGACACAGACGGATGGCACGATAACCCAGGAATGGATTCTCATCCTTTTTAAGCCCCATATACGGAATCTCTTTATCGCCGCCGATATCCAGCGTACGAATAATCACCGGTTTTCCTTTTAAGGCAGATGCTGCTCTTCTATAAGCCTGGAACTGTTCTTCTTCTCCGGGCATGGAGGTTCTGTCCATAAACAAAAATTCCGTGCGGAACAGCCCTATGCCCTCCGCATCATACCGAAGAACCCCTTCTACCTCCTCCGGCCCGCCAATATTGGCTGCCAATCTCACATGGATGCCGTCTTTTGTCACCGTAGAACAGCCTATGTAGCGATTCAGTTCTTCTTTCTCTCTTAAAAGCCTCTGTCTCTTATCCTCATACCCGGCTATCTCTTCCTCATCCGGATCAACAATCACAATCCCTTCATCGCCGTCTAATATAATCGGTGTTCCGCTCTCTACCATGTCCAGGAATCCCGGCACCGCCACCACTGCCGGAATCTCCAAGGCTCTGGCTAAAATGGCACTGTGGGAGGTTCTTCCCCCCTGCTCCGTCACGATCCCGGACACATTGGCCGGATTGATGGCTGCCGTCATAGAAGGAGTCAGATCCTTTGCCGCAATCACACTGCCGGCCGGAAGAGATGCTATGTCCACCGAATCAATTCCCTGAAGAGTCTGCTGCAGCCTGGTCTTAATGTCCGTCATGTCGGCTGCCCTCTGCCTCATCAATTCATCGTCCATAGATGCGAACACATCCGCATAATTATTGCAGACCGTCTCTATGGCATACTCACTGTAGACAGCTTCTTTTACAATGGCATGCTCAATTTCGCCGGTCAGAATCGGGTCTGTCAAAAGCATCTGATGACCTCTCATAATCTGAGCCTCATCTTCTCCTGCCCTTACGGCCAGTTCCGCCGCCAGAGCCTCCGTATCGGCTATGGTCTTTTCCAGAGCGTTGTGAAAACGCTTCATCTCAGCTTCCGGTTCCGCCGTCTGATCCGACCGGATGATAAGCTTCTCCTCTTTGATCACTGCTGCTTTTCCGATGCCAATACCTGCAGATGCCCCCATCCCCCTAAACATCCTGCCGCCCCTCCCTCAATACGGATTGTCAGGTCATTCTCCAAGACCGCTTTCCACTACTTTAATCATAGACTCCAGGGCTTCTTTCTCGTCCTCCCCTTCGCAGACAAACTCAATCTCGTCTCCGCTTTTTACACAGGCGCCAAGGACACTGAGCACACTTTTAGCATTGGCCGTCGTGTTCCCAATCCGGAAATGGATCTTTGATTTAAAGAAAATCGCTTTGTTACAAAGAATACCCGCCGGCCTTAAATGAAGACCTGTTAGATTCCTGATCACAACTTTTGCACTTACCATATCCATCCCTCTCATACATTCTTTTATGCATCCGTATCCTGACTGTCAGTGCTGCCATCTGCTGGACCGGGTTTTTCCTGGGATTCATCGCTTTCCCCCGGTTCGGCATTCAAATCCTCTACGATAACCATGGCCGGCCCCTGTCCTACCAGCTCAAATCCTTCTCTCAAAGTCGCATCAAACCTTGCCGGATGAATACCCGGTCCCATCCCCGCCACATTCATGGTGAGAACAATATCTTCTTTTTGGATCCTGTTCACATCTTCTGCCAGGCCGCGGATCTGAAGGCCTACATTATCCTGCTCGAAATAATAGGAATAATCATCCTGCTGGCCTTCGAACACCACATCGATCAATTCATACGCTATTTCCTTCACCACCAACGGTTCCACTTTCATGGTTACCACTGCCGTTGTGGCCGAATCACTAGCCATAGTTATATTATCCGGCAAAATCTCTGTTAAGTCAACCTCTACCTGCACATCTTTCGTGGCGCCGTCAACGTTTAATATACTGTCCGGAATCGTCAGAGTATTGACAGAAGCCAGGGCTGCTTTCAATCCCTCTACGGAGACGCTCTTCACATCGCATTCTACCCCTGTAAACCGATAACCGTTCTCCACCGTTCCGCCAACCTGGAAATCCAAGGCCAGATTCTTCACATTCAAGACGGTAACGTGATAATCCACCTCTTCAATATTCACCTTTACCTCAGTTCCCAAATTCAGTTCATTATCATTGGCATCATAGAATTTTACCTTTGCAATGCCTTCCTGGTCGGAATTGATGCCCTCCACTTTAAGTTCCACTCCCGCCGAGCTGATCTGCCCAATGACAGACACAGCTCCTGTCACATAGACATATCCCGGATTCAGAGACACCTGTCCCAGAGCATACCCTTCCTGCTCCGTTCCGGTAATGTGGGCTCTGAGATCGAAACGTTTTCTCTGCAAAGGCTCTGTCTTGATCTGTACCACTCCGGGTTTTACCGTAGGCGTACCTTCAATCAACGAACGGACACTGTCATTGGCAATCTCCACCTGTACCGGAATCGAACCTGTCACATCGTACAGCTGGGACAAATCCGCATATGCATAAAAATCACTGGCGGTAATTCGGTACTGATCCCGAACCCGCACGTCATAACTGACCGTAACCGTATTTTTCCCCTGGAGCTCATATGTCAGATTGGATTTCTCCAAAATATCCTCATTCACCATCTCCACCGCAACGGTTCTGGTCTCTGTCATCACAGGGTTGGATACATTTACCATGATCAGCCACATAACCACAGCCAGAACCACAGCCAGGATCTTCAGCCCCAGATTATTTGTCAGCCTTTCTTTCATCCTTAAGCCTTCCCTTCCAAATTCTGAACCGGTTTCCATGCTGCTCTTCTTCCTGGCCCAGCTTCTCGGTCAACGCTTTTTTTAAGCTGTCCGCATCGCTGATTCTGGTAAGTTCTCCCTTCTCTGCCAGAGTGATCCGTCCGGTCTCCTCCGATACCACGATGGTCAGGCTGTCTGTCGTCTCACTGACTCCAACCGCGGCGCGGTGCCTGGTTCCCAGGTCCTTGCTGATGCTGGTATTGTCCGAAAGAGGCAGATAACAGGTAGCCGCTGCCACTCGATTTCCCCGTATCACCACGGCACCGTCATGAAGCGGCGTATTATGTTCAAATATATTGATCAGCAGCTGACTGGTCACCAGACCGTCAACTTCGATCCCGGTTCTCTCAATATCCTTTAAAGAGGTCTCCTGCTCGATTACCATCAGGGCGCCGGTCTTGGCTTTTCCCATCTCCACCGATGCACGGACCAGTTCGTTGATGGTTTTCTCTGTCAGTACATCGTCCGAAGCCTTACTTCCCTCAAAAGGAAGAATGTTGGTCAGAAGGTTTTTGCTTCCAAGCTGCTCCAGAGCCTTTCTCAGCTCCGGCTGGAATATGATCACCAGAGCCGTCGTTGCAACCAGAGCGATCCTCTCCAAAATCCATAAAATGGTATACAGCTTCAGAACCCATGCAATGAACGTAAACGCCAGAATCACCAGGATTCCTTTTAAAAGGGTCCATGCCCTGGTATTCTTGATCCATACCATAATCTCATAAATCAGGAAAGCGATAATAATAATCTCTAAAATATTAGTCTTGCTGATCTTTGGCAAAAACGAAAGCCAAGAATACAGCGTATCAATCACATCCGTCATATCATCATTCTCCTACCCTATATCATGTCTCCCCTCGCATTTCTGCGCGTCTTTGTGCTGTTTATCTTCTGTACCTTCACATCCGGAGTCGATATGGTAATCTTGGGAACTGCCTTTACATAATAATAGTAGTCATCATCTTCAAACTGCGTGTATTCCGTTCTGCTGTAATCCACGGAAAAAATCAGGAAATTATAGATTCCTGCAATCATCATAGATCCCAGCATGCCAAACACCAGCTCAAGCATAGGCGCTGACACATCAAAGATATAGTCTCCGATAAAAATTACGGTCAGCTGGGTGATGGCGCCTATGACGATGGCGATAAGCCACGCGTAATCGATGGACAAACGCCGGAATAAATACACTACAAATATACCTGCCGCACAGGAAATGATCATCAGCATCATCAGTTTATTCCCCATCATGGATTTCATGATCTGGACATATTTCTGAGTAATGTCTAAGGATGCGTCGTTGGTTAAAACCCCTACGTTCTGTTTTACATATTGAAGGACATAATAGATGAATGTACCGCAGCCCACCGGAACCGCAGCCACCGGAGTCTTCGATAAACCTACCAGGAGGGGGACCGCATAAGGAATCTTTAGAATATAAAAAATCGGTGTTATTAGAAGAAGATAACTGTCTCCCGGCTGAAAGCCATAGTACAGAACCGCCACAATAAGCAGACAGACAAAAAGGACAAGCGTAAGTTCGACGGACACGGTACTGAGATGAGCCAATATCAGCCCTCCTGCAAGAATAACGGTAACACCATAGGGCATAATGGAACAAGCCAAAGCCAGTACCACCAGGATCACCGGGTTATTTAACCTTGCCATAAAACCTATATTCCTATTGATCTGAAAAAAGGTTACAATACTTAACACAAAACGAATCACAGGAGTCACAAACATCTCAAATCTGCTGTAAAACTGCTTTATCTTCTCCTTAAATACCAGAATTGCGATCATGTCTTCGAACCTCCTTGCCCATCTCCTTTGTCCTATTCTGGAATTCATACCGCTTTTCCAAACGCTTTAACCTTGCAATATACATTTTTTGCTCCTGCAAGCCATAATTATACCTTCTCACGCTTACGATCAGAGCAATCAGCAGATAACACGCCAGCCCCGCCACATAATAGACCGCGTATCTGGTGGCCTGAGCCTGAAGCAACGTGAAATCCATGGAGGCAAAAATATCTTCTGCTTTATACAAAATAACCAGCAAAAAACCCAGAGCCCAACAGAAAGTATATCCTAAAAACGCTTTCAGCAGGTTCCGGCTTATATAATCACTCTTAAAATATCGATTTACCAAAGAGATATGTTTTCCCTCATGTTTTTCAAACATAGAGATATTGGCCATCAGTTTTATCTTATCTTCGTTTAGCACTGCCATCACCTCACTATGCAATTATGCTAATAGATTATTTTAGTATAGCACAGATTTTTGTTGCTGGCAATGCTATCCGAATTTTTATTCATAACGCAGAGCGTCAATGGGATCCGCCTTTGCCGCTTTCGAGGCAGGATAGATTCCGAAAAAAATCCCTACTAATGCAGAAAAGGAAACTGCCATGATAATAACCCCCGGCTTTACCACCGCCCCTACTCCCAGCGCCATGCCTCCAAGGGACACCAGCCCTACGCCAATCAGGATTCCGATGATTCCTCCGCAGGCCGAGAGAATAGCCGATTCCGTCAAAAACTGTATCATAATATCTCTGGTCTTGGCCCCAAGGGACTTCCGGATCCCAATCTCCCTGGTTCTCTCCGTCACGGAAACCAGCATGATATTCATGATCCCGATGCCGCCTACCAGCAGGGAGATAGCCGCGATGCCGCCTACGGCCATGGACAGGCCTCCCATCACGGAGTCTACCTGGGTCATCTGGTCCATGGCGGTCTCTACATACATATCCTCCGGCTGCCTTCCTTTGGATTTGGCCACATAAGCCGTCAGCTGGCTCATGAATTCACTGAAGTTAATATCCTCCCTGGCAAACACATGAAGATAGTAAAAATAATCATTGGGCCAGGTTAAAATCGTATAGGGTACAAAGGCAGAGCCCCTGTCGCTTCTGCCCCCCATCATCAGAGCCTGGAAGGCATTCATCTCCTCCTTATACACACCTACCACGGTGTAGATGTCCGTATATCCATAGATGGTAGTTCGGAAGGTTTTTCCCACCGCGTTCTCCTCACCGAAAAGCATCATGGCACTGTCAACATCCATAACCACATTTTTTCTTCTTCCCAGGATATCTCCCTCATTTAAGTAACGGCCATAAACTATATTTACCGGCTGTACGTCAATATAATTATAGTCAATCCCGGTATAATTGAAATTGACATTTGTTCTTTTATAGATGGCCTCCGCAGAAGTGGATGCAGAACTGTCAATATATGCAATGTCGTCGCCGAAAACTTCCTTCACCCGCTCCAGATCATCCAGTGTAAAATAATCGCTTTGCCGCACGTCATCCACCCAGTATCCGATTGCCATATATGCCTGGGTAACTCCCACATTCCGGTACAGGTCGGAAAACAGGCTACGCATGGTATCTCCGATGGACACGATGGAAATGACCGAACCGATTCCTATGATAATTCCAAGCATGGTCAGAAATGACCGCATCTTGTTGGCCCGTATGGCCGAAAATGCCATCGCCATATTTTCAATCAGCATATGGTGCCTCCTTTCC
>CAYWRB010000040.1:0-5331 GCA_964460025.1 uncultured Hungatella sp. | reverse complement strand
GCCATCCACCGCTCCTCTGCCAGCGGTTCCATTTGCGTTGTCATCAGAGTGCGTCCGCCGTCCGCCTGCTTTCTGTATGTATCACTGATAATCACGCCGTCCTGGAAACGGACAATCCGGTCCGTGAAGGCCGCAATATTCTCCTCATGGGTAACTACCACCACCGTAGCGCCTTCCTTATGCAAGTCGGAAAACAGCTGCATAATCTCCTCCGAAGCTGCCGTATCCAGGTTTCCTGTGGGCTCATCTGCCAAGATTAACGGCGGCTGGTTAGCCAGCGCTCTGGCAATGGCCACCCTCTGTCTCTGTCCTCCTGATAACTCATTAGGCATATGGTCCGCCCTGCTCTCCAAGCCGACCCGCTTTAAAAGCTCCATGGCCCGCTCTCTCCGCTCCCTTTTTCCTCTCTTGGCATAGGTCATGGGAAGCTCCACATTCTTCAGGGCGGAGGTTCTGGATATCAGGTTAAAGGACTGAAACACAAATCCGATTTTAAAGTTCCGTATCTCCGACAATTCGTTGGGATTCATGGATGCCGTATCGATTCCGTCCAGATAATAATGTCCCAGAGTCGGTCTGTCCAGACACCCCAGTATATTCATAAGCGTGGATTTTCCGGAACCGGATTTACCCATGATAGCCACAAATTCTCCCCGCTTGATAGTCAAGTTAATCTTCTTAAGCCCCAGAACCTTGATCGTTCCGGTATCATAGATCTTAACCAGGTTCTTAAGTACAATCAAATCTTCGGTGACATTTTCCGTCAGATAAGAGGGGATTTTCTTTTTCTTCCATTTTATCATTTTCATTCTGCTAATCTCCATTCTGCCTCCAGGTTCAAGTTACGGTCAGGCCATCAGGCCGTCCGTCTGGCCGTGGCCTGCCCGACCTTCTGCCTGACCTTCTACATGGACGGCATAACTGCTACCTGCATTCCCTCTGTCAAAGCCAGGGAAGGCGCCGATACAATCTCCATCCCCTCTGTCAGTGCCCCTTCTTCTACCGGAGAAATCTCTATTTGAATGTCACTTTCCACGCCGGTGTTTACCAGCACTTTCTTCAATATATTGTTCTCCACCACCAGCACATACATGCCTTCCTCGGATTCCAGGACTGCGCTGATGGGAACCACCAGGACCTGATCCGCCTCATTTAACACGATTTTGGCTCTGGCGGTGATTCCGGCAATCAGTTTTGTATCCTTATCCTGGATCCGGATTGTGGTAGGAATCACCCGCTCCGTAGAGCCGCCGCTGCTTTTCTCCTCTCCGGTAGGAGAGATGGCCGTCACGGCCCCCTTTACCGTATCTCCGCCCAGAATATCGGCGCTGATTTCCACTTCCTGCCCTACTGCCACCTTGCCGATGGAGTACTCACTGATTTCAATCTTCATCTCCAGCACATCCAGGTTTTCGATGATAAACATAGGCCTGTCATCATCAATTTTATCCGCAAACCGGCCTACCTTTACATTGACTCTGGTCACGGTTCCCGCAATGGGGCTTACCACCTGGCAGTCTTCCAGCTGTTCCTTCTTCTTCTCCAGCTCGAACTCCGCATTCTTTATCTGAAGGCTGTAGGATTCGTTGGCCACCGCCTTGCCGTCCACCAGGTTAAAGGTCTTAATGGCCCTTTCCGCATCGTTCATATTGTTCCTGGCAGTCTCCCACTCCACCTTGGACACGCTTCCTGCCTGATACAGCACATTGGTCCGCTCATATTCCCCTTTTGCCGCCTCATAATCCTGAAGAGCCTTGGCATATCCGTTCTCCGCCTGAATCTGCTGCTCCTCATATGTAGTTACCGCCAGGTCATAGGCATTCTGGGCAATGTCCACCTCTTTCTGAATCTCACTGGTGTCAATCAATGCCAAAAGCTGGCCCTTCTCCACCCGGTCGCCCTCTTTGATGAGAATCTCCGTCACCTCCGCATGAAGATTGGACACCACATCCACACTGTCCGTACCGGATATGGGACCGCTGACAGTCAAATCCTCCGTCACGCTTCCAAGAGTCACCGGTGTCGTAGAAACCGGCATCACATTATTTTTACCGCTTCCCCCGAAAATCTTTAAGACCACCACAACTCCCAGCACTGCAACGCAGGCCGTGATGATCTTCCGCTTCCGGCTCCATGCCCTCCAGTTAAAAAATTTCTTTTTCCCGGCGTTTTCCTTTTTCTTTGCCTTCTTCGCCTTCTTCGCCTTCTTCTTCTTTTTTCCGGAAGTATCCTCATTCATAAGAGCCTCCAGCTCCGCATCCAGCTGGGCGTCCTCTGCAATCCAGGCCACCGCAGCCTCCGCTTCCTCCTGGCTCATATCCTCCATGCTTCTCTCACTTCCGTCCTGCTGCCTATCCTGGGAAATGCCGGCTGCTTCCATACCGTTCCCCGTTTCTCCCACTGCCGCATCGCCGCCGTTCCACAATTCTTCCCCTGCATCCTGCCTCATATCCCGGATGCCATCTATCTCATCCTGCCCTTCCATCCCGGCAGTTCCCTTTGCCTTCTCCCTTTCCATGGCTTCCCTCTTTTCCTCCTGCGTCATCTTTTAAGTCTCCTTTCTAACCGGTTCAGCTATTCTTATAACGATTGCTCCTGTCAATTATCTTCACTTTTTTCATATATTTTTACTGTATTAACATTATTAATACAGTTTAATACACTTCTTCACATTTTTCAATCCCTATTTCATAAAATCATGCAAAAAGTAGAGAGAAACCCAATCCCATCCTCACAGAAATAACGGCGGATTCAGCCCCCGCTATTTCCGCCCTCCGCACGTCTAACGCACAGCTGACAAAAATATCAAGCACTGAATCCGCCGTTATTTCCGCAATATAGTATGAAATTATGGTTCCAAAGGTTATGGCTCCAAAGGTTCTCGGTAATCGTAAACCTGGTCGAAGATATCTGCCTCCTTCTGAATCAATTCGGCGTTACCCACCGTAACCAGATGCTGGTTTTCCAGCAATTTGCGCAGTGTCTCCACTGCCTGTTCCTTGTCATCCACAGTTGCAGTCCTGATTTCACCGGCAAGCCTGCGCCAGTTTTCCACGTCAAAACCAGTCAAATCCTGATTCATGGCATACAAATACTTATTCAGGTTTCCCAAAGGATTCGTAACATAAGAATAGGAAGATAAAATATAACCATCCAGTTCCTCCTGTGTCAGTTCCATGTCAGCCAGCACATCAGCCTCCTTATCAATAACAGCAACCGTATCGGCAACATTGGGATCACTGTAGGTATAGGTATAAATGTATTTCAGACTAATGTAGTGCCCCATGCTTGCACTGTAGGCCAATCCCTGAAACCGGATTGAAGGCACAATATACCTGTCACTAAGCGCCATAACAAAGGGGAAGAGGCTGCCGGACAATCCTTCAACCAGTGCGGTATCGCTGATGGAATAGGTATTGTAATTAGAGCCTTCCACAATCACTGCCGTCCTGGCCGGATACTCCGGCAGTTCATAGTCTGCCTCAGCTTCCCCCAGGGAAGGCAGTCCCCCCAGAATCCGTCTGGAAATACCGGAAATCTGCTCCAGCTCACTCTCAGGAGCCACATTCATCACCACCATACGGTCTCTGTGGAGAATAAGCTTTTGAATGGAATCCAATTTTGCCCCAATCTCTTCCACGGCGCCGGAATCCGTATCCAGCCGTTTTCGCAGCTCTTTGGCGAATTCATAGAACCGCTGACCGCTTAAGTAGTCTCCGTACTGACTGCTTCTGCCCACACCCGCCTCAGCAATGGAGCTTTCAAGGTCATAGGGATCTTTCCTTGAACAATCCAGGGAAGGAAGGTATTTGTCCAGAATCCGGATCAGTTCGTCCCTGTCATCCCATTTCAATCCCCCCATAATTTTAAGAAGCAGCTGAAGGCTGGTTTCGTAATCCTGTGCCATACAGTTCCACTCTATACTGAGCATAGGGTATTGATTCTCCCCTGTTTCCGGGTAAATCATGTCAAAATCGAAATTATAAAGGTACTGTGCCATCAGATTGTCCTTCTGGGCCTTGCTGTAGTCTCCGGCAGCCAGTTCCGTAAGCAGGATAGAATAAAGGGTGATGTAATGCAGATCCTCCTGAGGCACGGCACTGGAATCAAAGTGTACCCGGTGGAGACTGATCTGTTCCATCTGGGAAGCCCCACTGTAGTACACTGCCCCGTCCGCCTCTTCTCTGGTAAATTCCGCCCTCTGCTCCGGCTCCGGAAGATCCTCCACCGGAATAACAATGTCACTGTTGGACTGCTCCGAAGCATTCCACTCATCAAAGGCTAGGGTATCCTTTACCATCTGCTCCAGTTCTTCAGGCGTCATGGCCGCCTTCATCTCAGCCAGATACTCCTCCTGTCCGGCCACAATCTGCTCGGCCAGACCCGGCTTGGGAACCGTAGTAACCAGGGCGCTGTGGGAAGCACTTTTCAGTTCATCTGCCAATTGACGGATGAGAGCCTGCTGCGTATCCTGCTGCATCACCGAGAAAGCATCCTCTCTTTCCATAAGGAAATCTGTCTCGCCGGTCTGCGCCCATTTCATACAAATCAATGGGAAAATACCTTCAATGATAACGTCTCCCTCCATTAAGGTATAATCGCTCAGCGCCTTGGTTTTCAAAACCGTTTCCACCAGCTCTTCATCCAGCCCGTTTTGTGCCACATCCGCCAATGTGCTGTCTACAGCGGCCTTAAACGGTGCCGCATCCTCCGGATTTGCAGAAACCACCCCAAAGCAAAACACAGGTTTTTCGTTGCTGTAAATAACTTCGGCAAAGACCGGGACAGCCAGTCCGGCGGCCTCCACATTATCATGGAAGACTGAACTGCTGCTGTTAAGCATGGACGCCAACAGCTCGTACTGCGCCAGAGTTTCCCAATCCTTCCCGTCCAAATCTATCCCATAGTAGATCCTGGAGGCATCTTCCGTGGAATCCCCTTCATAAGCAGGGGCATAGGCCACCTCTTCCACATAGCCGGGTCCGGTTACAGAGTCATCATAGGCGCTTAAGTCAGTCCCTCGTCTCTCTGCTTTCGATAAGTACTCTCCGTTGATAAACTCCAAAAAACTGCCGTAGTCCAGATCGCCGTAAAGCAGAATCAGGCAGTTGTCGAAACTGTAACTCCGCTCAAAGGTTTCCGCCATATGTTCATAGGTCAGCTCCTGATAATTGATATGGGCGCGGCCGTTTTGATTTGCGGCATACTCTCCTGGATAAAGCACCTGATAGAGGTTGCGCAGCGCCTCCCGGCTTACGTCGGTCATATACCCCATGTCCTCGCTGAACACGGTTCCTCCCATGGAGATAGGCTCCTCCACATCGTAGAGCA
>CAYWRB010000039.1:0-12830 GCA_964460025.1 uncultured Hungatella sp. | reverse complement strand
GGATAAAACGCCATCAATAATTCCCTGATATCCTGCTCATAAGACATATCATTCAGTCGTATTCTAATCATACCCTGTTCCACCCAGCCATTTTTATCTTTTCCCTGTCTGTCCCTGCGGTGGGATCTACCTCATTTTTCCTGTCCGTCCCTCCGCCGGGATTTATCTTACATACCGTGCCATAGGATTCCTCTTCCTCTCATACCCGATGGAGGTTCCCTCCCCATGGCCCGGATACGCCCTGGTCTCCTCCGGCAGAGAAGTCAAAAGCCCTGTCACCGATTCCATCAGCTTTTTAGAATCTCCCGTAGGAAGATCCGTCCTTCCCACGGACTGGCAGAACAAAGTATCACCGCAAAACAGCATCTGTTCCTCTTCAACATAGTAGCACACACTGCCCTCCGTATGACCAGGCGTAAATATCACCTTCCATTTTACGCCCAGCAAATCCAATATTTCTCCGTCCTTCAGCCAATGATCCGCCTCCAGAGACACCGCCCTCCCACAGGTCCGGCTCAGATTCAGATCTGTTTCTGCCAGAAGAACCGTCTCCTTCTCTCCCGCATAAACCGGCACACCTAAAGACCGCTTCATGTCCTCCACTGCCAATATATGGTCAAAGTGCCCGTGAGTCAGCAAAATCGCCTCCGGCTTCACTCCCAATTCCCTGCATCTGTTCAAAATATAGGCTGCATTGTGTCCCGGATCCACCACCACCGCCGGAAGATAACCCTCATCCTTCTCCTGTCCGTTCTCCTTCTTCCTATCCTTCCTGTAAATAACATAACAGTTGGTTCCAATCATCCCCACCACACAAGGTTCAACTACTAAATTTCCCATAATTCCTCCTTTTTCCCAAGTAACGGCACGCGCCTCTTTGGGACACCTGCCAAGTCGTCGGAAAATGCTCTTATATACAAAAGAGAGAATGCAGCCTACCCTGCTGTTCTCTCTATATCCAACACTCCGTCAATCTGCCTCAATTTATCTGTCAGCCGATTTAATTCCTCAATCCCATGAATGTCAAAGGTCATGACAATGGTTGCCTTCCCTTGTTTGCTGGTTCTTACATTCATAGAAGTAATATCAATCTGTCTCTCCGTAAATACCTTGGAGATATCCACAAACATTCCGATCCGGTTGTTGGCAAAAATTTGAATCTCTGTGGAATACCGCTCTTTATTCTCCTCCCCGCCAGGCTGCTGCCACTCCGCATCGATGATGCGGACGCGCTCCTCCTCCGGAAGGTTGATCACATTAATACAATCGGTTCGATGGATGGAAACCCCCCGTCCCCTGGTGACAAAACCTACGATCTCATCGCCTGGCACCGGACTGCAGCAGCGGGAAAATCTTACGGCCACATCATGGATTCCTTTTACCACAATACCGCTTTTTGACCGTTTCGCTACCGGAATCTTATTGGTCATATCCTCAATCCCGTTAAGGATATTCTCATCCGTAACCTCTCTGGTCAGCTTCTTTTTTCGCTCCTCCAGCATCTTGTTGATAACCTGGCCTTCTTTCAGGCCGCCGTGGCCGATGGATGCCAGCACGGAATCCCAGTCCTTAAACGCATACCGCTTCATGACCTTTTCCATGAATTCCGGCTTGTTGATCTCCGTAAAATTGATGCCTTTGGCCTTACAATACCGGTCGATCATCTCCTTGCCCCGAAGGATGTTGTCTTCCTTCAGCTCCGTCTTGAACCACTGGTTAATCTTATTCTTCGCCTGGGTACTTTTTACCACTGCCAGCCAGTCACGGCTGGGGCCCTTGGAATTCTGGGAAGTAACAATCTCGATCTGATCTCCGTTTTGTATCTCATAATCGATATTCACCAGTTTTCCGTTAACCCTGGCGCCTACCATCTTGTTGCCTACGGCACTGTGAATGGCATATGCAAAATCAATAGGCGTGGACCCGCTGGGAAGTGTCTTCACATCTCCTGACGGAGTAAAGCAGTACACACTCTCCGAAAACAGATCCAAATCACCCTTCACCATACTCAAAAATTCTTTGGAATCGTCGGTGTCCTTCTGCCATTCCAAAATCTGACGCAGCCAGCTTAACTTCGCTTCCTCCTTACCATCGGCCACAGCACCGCTGCCGCTCTCCTTGTATTTCCAGTGGGCGGCGATTCCGAACTCCGCGGTCCGGTGCATCTCATAGGTGCGGATCTGAATCTCAAAAGGCTGTCCGGTGCTGCTGATCAACGTGGTGTGAAGGGACTGGTACATGTTAGGCTTAGGCATGGCAATATAATCCTTAAACCGCCCGGGAATAGGCTTATACATCTCATGAATCACTCCCAGAGCCGCATAACAGTCTTTCACGGTCTCCACCATAATGCGGACCGCAAACAAATCGTAGATCTGATCCAGCGTTTTGTTCTGCTTCACCATCTTTTTATAGATGCTGAAAAAGTGCTTGGCTCTCCCGCCAACAGTGGCCTCAATCCCTGCCTCCTTCATGTGGTTCTTTACTTCCTGGACAATCTCCTGGACAAAAGAATCCCTGGAATCCTTGCGCAGGTTCACTTTCTCCACCAGATCATAATACACTTCCGGCTTCAAAAACTTAAGGGACAGATCATCCAGTTCAATCTTTATCTTAGAAATACCCAGACGGTCCGCGATAGGTGCATAAATCTCCAGCGTCTCTCTGGCCTTCTCTTTCTGCTTCTCCGGCTTCCAGAACTGGCCGGTTCTCATATTGTGAAGGCGGTCCGCCAGCTTTATAATAATCACACGGATGTCTTTGGCCATAGCCAGAAACATTTTTCTTAAATTCTCCGCCTGAATCTCTACCTTATCTTTATCCCAGGATAACTGGGTCAATTTCGTAACGCCGTCTACCAAAAATGCCACCTCGGAGCCAAATTCTTTCGACAGCTCCTCCAGGGTCATCCCTGTATCCTCCACCACATCATGCAGAAGGCCTGCGGCAATGGTTTCCTTATCCATTTCCAAATCCGCCAGAATGATTGCAACACAAAGAGGGTGAATGATGTAAGGTTCACCCGATTTACGTTTCTGGTCTTTGTGAGAGTCCCTGGCAATCCGATACGCTTTTTCTACCAGTGTAATGTCATCGGAAGGATGGTAGCGATAAATGGTATTTATCATCTCCTGGTACAGCGTCTCCGGACTTGTAAAGGAAGCCGGCGCCTCCAACTCCTGTTCCTTGTTCTCATTTAAAGGTTGTTGTATCATAGACATCACCTTCTCCAGATGTAGTTAATGTAAGTATTATAAGTTTATTTATTGAAAATTGCAACATTTTTTCATAGTAGTCGGATTTCCTGGCTGTTTTCACGGCCTGTCATGCCTTGTGAAAGCAATGCAAAAACAGGACAATGCCATTTTCCATAACCGGCACTGCCCTGTTTTTCTCCGCCCTGTTCTCCGCTGCGGCATACATTCTTAACCCCCGTCATTGGGCATTACATTTTTTCAACCATACACCGCTTTTTCCAGAACGCTATCCCCAGTTTTACAATCTGTCTGTATCCGGAATCCTCAATCTTTTTTGCATATTGTTTTTCCTCAATCTGCCGAAGCGCATCCAAGCACTCTCTTCCCATTAAACGTTCCGAGTCCGCTGCTTTCGCCTCTATCACAACCGCTCTCCGATGTCTTCTGTCCTTGAGCACAATATCCGATCTGCCCAATCCGTTTTCATAATTCGATTCTACCACAAATCCGGCGTTTGAAACCAGCCCCACCAAAAATGCATGATAAAAACTCTCCTGGTAATCAAAATAACTGATGGTATTAAAAAGGATATCCGATATAAGATTGGTCAGCTTCTTTGTATCTCCATTCCATAAGGCAGAGAATAATTCTCCCCTGTCGCTGTGCAACGCTTTATCCGTAAGCCAGTTTTTAACGCTCTTTCGGAAAATATCCAGAATTTCTTTATTGGGAATCATCAATGCATATTGGCCGGGCAGAAGCGTTTCACCGGCATCCCCGTTTAACCGTTTCTTTGTCAGATAACCTGTCAGATATAAAAGGCTCCACAGATTTTCTTCGGATGAGTGAACGGTATCATAGGTAAGCCGTTCCTCTATAGACTCCCTGATAAAATCTCCCGACAGCAGGGTCTCAAATTTATCGGTTATATCGAAATTCGTTTTGCCAAGAAACGTCCGGATAATCGAGTTATCGCTAGTATTCTCCCAATAACTCTGCGGTGCGGCGTCAGGCTTCAGCATCAGATTCTCTACATAATTCATAACATCCCAGGGGCAGTATACGTCAAAATCGCCGAAATGGTAACCGTCATACCACTCTTTTATCTCCGCAGCATGGGCTGTCTGTCCCGTATCCGCCAGCAGCCGGTCAACCTCTGACTGTGTAAAACCGAAATATTCATTTAATCTTGTATCGGAAATCGTATCGGAAACAAAATTATTGGCTCCGGTAAAAATACTTTCCTTTGCAACTCTAAGGCATCCGGTAACTACTGCCAGTTTCAGACAGCGGTTGTCCTTTATAGCGGTACTGATCAATGGACTGATAACCTCCAGCATGCTGTCATAATAACCTTCCTTTTCATCCTGGTTTCTGCTTGCCTTGGCCATGGGAACATCATACTCATCCAAAAGCAGAATTACCGGCTTTTTGTAGTGCATGTACAGCATACGTATAAGCAAAGAAATGCTGGTTTTCACTTGTTCTTCCGCAGGCTTTCCGTCTACCGTATCTGCCAGCTGCAGAAATACCTTTTTATCATTCTCATTAACGGACTGGCTGTCTTTGAGATAATAATGATGATTGCATGCCTCGGCAATCATACTTTTCAGCATCCCAAATGCACTTGCAAAGGTATTGCCTCCCACATCCTTGAATGACAGGAACAAGGTTGGATACTGATTCATCCAGTTCCGGCACAATTCTTTATTTTCTGAAACCATGAGTCCTTCAAATAAGTCCGAGCTGTCCTTCCGTATATCAAAAAATTCATACAGCATGCTCATGGCCAATGTTTTTCCAAACCTGCGGGGACGGGTGATTAAAGTTACCTGCCTTGCATCCGTCTTCAGCAATTCTGCTATTAAACCGCTCTTGTCTATAAAATAATAGCCTTGCCTTCGAATATCCGCAAACCCGGAACGACCTACAGGAATCTTTATATTGTTCATTTTCCCATCCCCTTCCATCCTTTTCTGACTTATCACAGCAGCGCCATAACAATTCCGATGACAATGATAAGTACACCGCAAGCCCGGATCATACCTGCAGATTTGATTTTGCAGGCAGGGCGTTCCAAAATCTTCTGCGGGGAAATGATCATAGGAACTCCGATAATAGCACAGAGAACAAGCCACAATAAACCGATCACAAGCGTTCACCTCCTTCCGGCTGACATCTGCTGTTGATAGTTATATCATATTTTCCTGGGGAGTGCAAGAAATCTCACGCCTTCCGTTTCAGGAGGCCCTTTAAAACTTAATTTCCTCTGCGTTTCTCCAGTTCCTTCTGAATCTTCGGCATTTCCTTATCCAGCCTGTAAGTTAACATGATAACAAACGTCACCACAATCATCCCCACCGGCAGCCAATTATAGATAACGGAAATCGCCGCCTTTGCAGATTCGCTCTGAACCGCCACATCTCCCCGGTAGCCGCCGAACTCAAGAATCCATCCCAGAACCACCTGTCCGATGCCAAGCCCCAGCTTCTGTGCGGCGGAAATCGCTGCATTTCCCATACCTACCGTCTTAAAGCCATCCTTCCACTCGCCGTACTCCAAAGTATCTGCAACCATCCCAAAAGCCATGCCGCCGGCTGCTCCAAGGCCAACTCCTTTTAAAACATTGAAGACTACCAGCAAAACTACATTGGCCCCTGCAAATCCGGTTCCCAAAAACCCAAGTCCCATTCCCAGAAGCCCTACCATGTAGGTCATGTGTTTGCCGAATTTCTTCATGAAAAACGGTGTGAAAAACATGGTGGCAAACTGCGCGATAGACAAAGCATTGTTCACCGGTGTATAGAGGGAATAATCTCCAAGTACGTCGGCACAGTAGAAAATAGCGCCGGCCGAATACATTACGATGATGAAGAAAATCACGAACATGGCAAAGACCATGGAAATCCAATACCGGTTTGTAAATAAGGATTTTAATGCCCTTCCTGCAGGCACATCATCCCCAGGCTTACCGCCGTTTTCCGTCTGGGCCGTCGTCCGTTCCACGGTTCCCAACACACAGATAACGGCGGAGGCAACAATAATGATTCCTACCACGATGGTTGCCATGGTCCACCCTTTCTGGGCCTCCACCATGTAAGGCTCTGCTGCGCCGGAGAACTTCACCACCATTGCCATGAAAAAGGTATTCATACAGATATTGGCAATGGTCTGGAAAATCATACTGATATTTCCCAGCATACCGTGTTCATAGCTGTCCGTCGTGCTTAGGGAAATCAGCGCGTTGTACGGGACAAACATGGCCGTATAGAACACGGAATTCACCAGGTTGTACAGGACAAACACATATACATACTTAATCATTCCTGTCATGGAAGCCGGTATGCTGAATAAGAGAACCGTAGATATGGCCAGCGGAATACACATCCTTATAAGCCAGACCCTGGCTTTCCCCAGCTTTGTGTGGGTTCCGTCTACGATGCGCCCCATAATCAGGTCCGAAACTCCGTCAAACAGCTTGGAAATGGCAATGATGGCGCTGACTACACCTGCGTCAACCAAAGATACGTCTGTCAAATATTTCATGAGGAAGGCAGACATCATTCCATTTACCCACGCCATACCAAAATTACCCATACCATAGCCGATCCGGTCGTTCCATCCCAGCTTCGCATGGGGGTCCCTTGTCTTGGATGCAAAACTAATCATTTCTTTTTCTCCTCTCCTGATTCATACATGATTATGTACTTTCTTTTGTCCGCATTGCTTTTTGATACTGCAAATATACATGTTTCCGCTTATATTTTATATTCTTATTTTGCAGTTTTTATCCTTTTATTGCATATTTCTTCTATGAAAATTCCCTGTCACTTTATCCTCACTTAATTCTCATAGAACCTCATATCCTCCCACACTTTCATCAGCTCTTCACAGTCCATATCCCCGGTTGTGGTTTCACGGTCAAAAATCCGGATTTTACTGTTATACCCTTCATATTTCGGCCAGTTCTCCGGGTCCGGATTCCCGGTCTTCGCAAATCTTACCCACGTATCATGCATCTGGTGAATAATCCGGTCCACAACCTCCTCCGACTCTCCGTCAAAAATAAATTTGCTGAAATGAAAATCTTTATTTGCAAAGGTGGCAGGAAGGTCAAATGCATGGGAAGCCAGAAGCCCTGTTTCCTTCCCCGATTTTGTCACCAGGTCATAACGGTACATCCACACATCGCCGTACCGGCTCTGGGCATCCGCTACCTTTACGGCCGGCATCCGGAACGCATAGTCCGTGGCAAACCGGATAAAGGGCTCTCCCCCCTGGGTACGGAACTCTTTGTCCCCGGCATGAACCGACGACATGCTGTCTTCAAAGCCTTTGGAAGAGTTGAAGGCTTTAAAATAATCGTCCGGCGTCGGATGGTAGTAACGGATAATATCCGGCAGCTGCGGCGCATTGCCGTTTTCCTCAAACATCTGGGCAATCATAGCCCAGCTGTTGGGAAATCCTGTCTTTTCCGGATGTACAAAGGTAGTTCCCTCATGGCGGTTGGTTCCGATAATCAGCCGTACCCCGGCCCCGCTGCCCTGGCCGATGGCATCAATGGGACGCACCGGAAGGAGGTCATCAATCACCGGCCCGGGAAGGAACATACCCGGATGCTTATACTGCTGTTTTTCGGCCACATAGGTATTGCCCTTTTGGAACAGGAAGGGGTCCTTTTCATATTTCATCCTGGGAATATCTCTTTCAGTCCACCCCATCCCTTCCAGGAACAGGTCTATATTTTCTCTTGCCGTCTTGTGTGTCATCACACAGTTGGGAAGCCCGCTCTGCACGATTGCCTGCTGGAAGGTTCCCTTTACCGCAGGAACTGCCAGCATGTTTATGACACTTGCTCCTCCTGCGGATTCTCCGCAGATGGTTACCTTCTGGGGGTCGCCTCCAAAGGAGGCAATGTTGTCGTGAATCCACCTCATGGCAAGAATCTGGTCCGACAGTCCACAGTTGCTGTCAAACTCCTCACACCCTGGATAGGAGGTAAAATCATAGAATCCCAATACATTCAGCCGGTACTGGAAGAACACATAGACCAGCCCTTTTTCCACAAATGCTTTCCCGTTGTACAGAGGTACGCAGGCAGCCCCCGTATTATATCCGCCTCCATGAATGTATACGAATACCGGCAGATTTTCTCCTTCCTTCGGCCGCTGTATATGTATGGTCAGGCAATCCTCCGAACCTTTTAACTGCCCTTCTTCAAGCTGCACGGACTCCGGGCCGTACTCCTTTGCGTCAAAAATTCCTTCCCAGGGCTCTGCCGGAGCCGCCCGTTTAAAACGCAGTTCTCCTACGGGAGGTTTGGCATAGGGAATACCAAGATATTCGATCCGCCCGTCTCTTTCATAGCCTTTTACCTTGCCGCTTTTGGTCTGCACAATGTACTGGCTCATAACCTACACCCCTTTCCTTGTGGCCGCAACTCTTCTGCCTGCCGCAATTAAATCTTCCCCGCTTCCTGTCATCTCCTGAAGGACATACGCCTTTCTTCTGGGCCTGCACTCATGCCATGGCTCCTCAAAAAATCCAAAGTAAACCTCCGCAAGGCCTCCAATCTGATTATCCTCAATCCCTGACTTCTTAAGCATGCCTTCCTCATTTAACAGACGGAAATTGTACACGGTCCGGACATAGGGAAGCTCTGCCGCCAGAGTCAGCAGCTTTCGGGTATATTCCGCCCGCTTTATCTCCTCTTTTTCGTCTCCGCAGTCCGTAAATCCGGCCTCCGTAAGGATGACCTGTTTATGTCCGTCTCCATATTTGCACATGACCCTGTATGCGGCATCATTGTAATCTTTCCACAAATGATCCGGCTCAAAAATATCCAGAAACAAATCCATTCCCACCTTACTCTGGTCAACGCTCATCTGGTAAGGATGCCATGACAGCATGTCAAAATAGTCATCCGTATTGTCAGACCAGAACCTGCCGGATTTGATTCGTTTATACATTTTATCCAAGGTCCATGCAATGCCGTACATAGGTGGAAGATAATCCGGCAGGTCTCCCCCCAGCCACGGGGTGGACAAAGCCGGTGAGAAGCAGGTGACTCTGGCGTTAGGATTTCCCCGCCTCACGCCTTTGGCGGAAAAATACATCAAATCAATGGCAATATCCATTTTTTCGTCTGCCGTAAAGGGTTCTGACATATCTCCTTCCAGAAATCCGTCGGGATGCAGGAAGGCATTCAAATTCCATTCGTTTCCAATCTCCCAGTTTCCTACCTGTGGAAACAGCCTGGCCTGGGTACACCAGGACTCCTCCAGCATATGTAACGCCTGCATGTACAGGCTTCCCTCCCTTAAGTCACGCTTTGGCATCCCATGCCCTTTCCTCTGCTTGCAGCCTTCCGGAAGAAACCATTCGTGGCTCATTCCGGTCACCTCCAGATCCAGCTGCGCCGCCTTGTCAAGAAGCCTTTTGTGGGCATCTACCACTTCTTTGTTGGGGGTTGTCGGGTCTTCCAGAATATCGGTCAGGTGCATCCAGGAACGGTATGCCGTGCAGCCGACAGCCTTTACAAGTTCCAGATATTCCGCCGCCATGACCCCTGTGTCGCCTTCTCTTTGGATGAGGGGTTCTCCCATACCGTAAAATCGTTCTGATAGCATATGTTTATCCTCCTTGTCCTTCTTCTTTTCATGTTCTCTTAACGTCTTCTTTATGTTTTTAGGATAGCATAGGGGGAACTTCTCTCTATATCTTTATATTGCACTATTTGTTCTTATTTTGTTCATAGTGAGTTATTATTCATAGACAATGTCGTTAAGTTAAAAGTTCTCTTGCTTAATGAAATCGTGAAAGGTCCGCTCTGAGAGGGCGTTGTGTTACTTTCTCCTGGGCACGCTCGCGCTACGTGAAGAGCGTAGCGGTACATAAGGCGCTAAAAGACAGCGCCTAAGTACCGACGGTCTTCAAGTACCCTGGAGAAAGTAACACAACGCCCTCTCAGAGCTACGTTATCTTGAAGGCTAAGCGTTAACTAAATGACATTGATTCACAGACCAATATTATTTCATTTCCACCTCATTGCCTCACCACTTCCATATCCCTAGGTACTTCATAGTCAACCTTAACCTCCCCTTCCTTCATCTCCCAAGCCACCCGTACATCCCCTTTCGGCGTCTTCACCTGCCCCCTAGCCCAGGATAAATACCCCGGAACCGGCGCGATACTCACCTTGCCATACCCCGGTGCGGCAGGCCTTACCCCAAGGATGACTGCCGGAAGCTCATAGAGAATCAGTGCACCCCATCCATGGCACTCGCTTCTGGAGTATGCCTCCGATTCCACACAGGTAGTGCAGTGCATATCCAGCATGTTCCTCCATGCATTCCAGTATTGATCCGTATATTCATACAGTCCTGCCTTCTCCAATGCCCGAAACAGATAAAAAGACATAGCTACCGTACACTGTACATGTCCCGGTTCCTGTATCGTACGGAGAAGATTACGTCTTCCTGTATCCAAGTCTACCGTATCCGTCAAAAGTGCAAATACCTGGCAATGCTGGCTGTACTCTTCCACTCCCGGACCATCCTTAAGCATGCCGTCTTTATCCATACAGTATTTTCTCAAGGCGGACTTCACCCTATCTGCCTGCCGGATCAGCCTCCTTCCATCCTCCCTTCTGTGGAGGAAATCCATCAGCTTCGCGCCATGCTGCAGGCCATAGATATAAAGCAGGCTTTCCATGGTAAGAGGCCCTTTTACCCCTGCCGAAGGCATGCCGCTGGTATCATTCCATTCCTTTGCCCAATCGATAAAAGACCAGAATCTGGCTTCCATATTGATTCCGCCTATTTTTTCCACATACCCTTCCCGGGTCAGATGCCTCTCAAAAAAATGCAAAATCTGTTCCACTGCCGGCATATAATCTTCTACCAGCTGCCGGTCTCCGAAATACATCATGTGGTCATACAGCATCAGGATGTAATAAATGGAAAACCCCGGTATTATATTGGAGGTGCAATTAGGATAGGAACCGTTTAACAGTCCGTCGTATCTCTGGGAACGCCTCAGGTCATCCATACATTTTCTGGCCAGACGGTCGTCGGCACTGATACAGAAGGTATAAAGAATCTGGCTTCTTGCGTCCATGATATACTGCAGCTGTTCGTAGTAAGGGCAGTCCTCATAGGTCTCATGCATGCACCTTCTTAGAGTCCTCTCGCTGATTTCCCAGATTCTTCCAAGGCTTTCATCCGAGGTTTTCGCCCAGGTGCATACTTTCAGAGGATAACCGGTCTCCTCATAATCCAGTTTGCAAAGCATAAGAGCTTCCTCTTTGGTTGTTATTCGAAGGCGGATCAGACGGAAGGTGCGGAACCAATAGGGCTCATAGATTTCCTGTTCAAGCCCTGCCACCTGATAGGAATCACAATACCCCTGAAGATGGCCGTTCTTCTTATCCAACCGGTCTCCCTTTATCGGAATTTTCTCCGGCCCTGCAACGTCATCCTGTACATAGCACTCTGCATATAGAAATTCCGCTTCTGCCCCTTTACCTCCGGAAAAAGCCGCCTTTATATATCCGGTCATTTCCTCCCCCGCATCGATTACCACAATTTCTTCTGTGTGGGCAGGGATTTCAACGGCTGTGTCTCCCTTGAGGAAATGCCTCCATTTTTCTTTTGTGTATACAGACTTTTTCAGCTCCATAATCTCCTGGAATTGCCGTTTCTTCCGGTACAGGTACGGAATGGTTCTGGGATTTAAATTACCGGGGCTTACCGCTTCTGGTACGAACTTACGAATATACGGCCTGACGTTCTCCCAGTCTTGGTCGTCATAGTTTTCCCCTTTCCATCCGTAAATCTCCGGATTTCCGGCCGCCTGCTCATGGATGATTAAAGGTGCAAACCGCTCCTCTTCCCTGCAAAAGGTGACCATAGTGTCCCGTCTGCATTTCCAGGATTCATTTGCCGAAACATCATAGGTTCTGCCGTCCATATCCTCAATCTGTCCTGTCACGTACAGCCCCGGCACTGCCGTGCGGAACATACCGTGATTGCCTGCCGTCGGTTCCTCCGGATAACGAAGAACCGATACTGCCAGTACATTTCTGCCAGGTCTCAGAAACGAAAGAAGGTCCGTCTGGTCATAAAACCAAATCTGATGATCCCCTCTGCTTGGCCCTATCTCCACCAGTTCTCCGTTGACATACAGCTTGTATCTGGTATCTGCCGAAATCCTTACATTCCCTCTTTTAGGCACTGCCTGCAAATCTATTTCCTTTCGGAAGTTTACAATACGCGGCACTGCCTTATCCTCTCCATCCCAGGAAGGCACCCACACCCAGTTTGAATTTTTCATATATTCCTGCATCCGTATGAAATCCTCCATTTCCAAACTTGTACGCCAGACGGCCTGAAAATGTGATTTCTGACCGGGTGGAGCACTAAAATATGTTCTGGAAGCAGTTTAACAAATAAAAAGTGCAAATCATATCTGAATTTTGACATTTTTGATATGATTTTGCACTTTTCTTTTTATCATGAATCCTATATTAAATTTAGAAAATTTTCTGCCCATAAAATTCCGCCGGCTTATACAATTCCCGATACTGTCTGGGAGTCATCCCCATCTTCTATTTGAATATTTTCCCAAAATAGC
>CAYWRB010000038.1:0-12972 GCA_964460025.1 uncultured Hungatella sp. | reverse complement strand
GAACACCAGCCTTCCAAGCTGGATATGTGGGTTCGATTCCCATCGCCCGCTTTTTTGTGCACATTTTTTAGCACTCAGCACTTGACAGTGCTAACAATAAGTGTTATAGTACGAGTAGAACAAAGAGCAAATAGATTCTCATTGATTCCGGAAGGAGGAACAAGATGAATATTAATAAATTTACCCAGAAATCTGTAGAGGCCGTACAGAATTGTGAGAAACTGGCCTATGAACATGGTAACCAGCAGCTGGAACAGGAGCATCTGTTGTACAGCCTGCTTACCTTGGAGGATAGTCTGATCTTAAAGCTGATTACAAAGATGAATATTTCCAAGGAGATGTTCTTGAATGAAGCGGAGCAGGCAGTAAACCGTCTGACCAAGGTCAGCGGAGGCGGACAGCTGTATGTGGGCAATGATCTAAATAAGGTGTTAATCAGTGCGGAGGATGAGGCCAAAGCCATGGGCGATGAGTACGTGTCTGTGGAGCATCTGTTTTTGGCCATGCTGAAGCAGCCAGACCGTACCTTGAAGGAGTTGTTCAGACAGTATGGTATCAACCGGGAAAGCTTTCTTAAGGCTCTGACCACCGTGAGAGGGAATCAGAGAGTGGTAAGCGATAACCCGGAGGCTACCTATGATACGTTGGAAAAGTATGGCTATGATCTGGTAGAGCGGGCCAGGAATCAGAAGCTGGATCCGGTGATTGGCCGCGATGGTGAGATTCGGAATGTGGTGCGGATACTTTCCCGTAAGACGAAGAATAACCCGGTGCTGATCGGTGAGCCAGGCGTAGGAAAAACCGCTGTGGTAGAAGGTCTTGCCCAGAGGATCGTCCGGGGTGATGTGCCGGAAGGACTGAAGGACAAGAAGCTGTTTGCCCTGGATATGGGAGCGCTGGTGGCAGGAGCCAAGTACAGAGGCGAGTTTGAGGAGCGTCTGAAGGCAGTCCTGGAAGAGGTGAAGAAAAGCGACGGACAGATTATTCTGTTTATCGACGAGCTCCACACCATCGTAGGAGCCGGAAAGACGGAAGGCTCCATGGATGCCGGCAATATGTTGAAGCCTATGCTGGCTCGAGGGGAATTGCATTGTATCGGTGCCACCACTTTAGACGAGTATCGGAAGTATATCGAGAAGGATGCGGCTCTGGAACGGCGTTTCCAGCCGGTGATGGTGGAGGAGCCTACGGTGGAGGATACTATCTCCATCCTGAGAGGCTTAAAAGAGCGTTATGAGGTATTCCACGGAGTAAAGATTACGGATTCCGCACTGGTGTCGGCGGCTGTTTTGTCGGACCGTTATATTTCGGACCGGTTCCTGCCGGATAAAGCCATTGACCTGGTGGATGAGGCCTGCGCCATGATTAAGACGGAGCTGGATTCCATGCCTGCGGAGTTGGATGAGCTGTCCAGGAAGATCATGCAGATGGAGATTGAAGAAGCGGCCCTTAAGAAGGAGACAGACCATTTAAGCCAGGACAGACTGGCGGACCTGCAGAAGGAACTGGCGGAACTTCACGATGAATTCACGGCAAAGAAGGCCCAGTGGGAGAATGAAAAGACTTCGGTGGAGAGATTATCTTCTCTCAGGGAAGAGATTGAGAATGTAAACCGCCAGATTGCACAGGCGAAACAGGAGTACAACCTGAATAAGGCGGCGGAGCTGCAGTACGGCAAGCTTCCGGAGCTGCAAAAGCAGCTGGCAGCAGAGGAAGACAAGGTGAAGAATCAGGATTTAAGCCTGGTGCATGAGAGCGTCACCGAGGATGAAATCGCCAGAATCATTTCCCGGTGGACCGGTATTCCGGTAGCCAAGCTGACGGAAAGCGAGAGAAGCAAGACGCTGCATCTGGATGAGGTGCTTCACAGACGGGTAGTGGGGCAGGATGAAGGCGTGGAGAAGGTGACGGAGGCCATCATTCGTTCCAAGGCCGGAATCAAGGATCCCACAAAGCCTATCGGATCGTTCTTGTTCATGGGTCCCACCGGAGTGGGCAAGACAGAGCTGGCCAAGGCCTTGGCCGAAAGCCTCTTTGATGACGAGACCAATATGGTGCGTATCGATATGAGCGAATATATGGAGAAACACTCCGTGGCACGGCTGATCGGAGCGCCTCCAGGATATGTAGGATATGATGAGGGCGGACAGCTGACAGAGGCGGTTCGGAGAAAACCTTATTGTGTGGTTCTGTTTGATGAGGTGGAGAAGGCACATCCTGATGTGTTCAATGTGCTTTTGCAGGTCCTGGATGACGGGCGCATCACAGATTCTACGGGAAAGACTGTGGATTTTAAGAATACCATTATTATTATGACCTCCAATATCGGTTCTCAGTACCTTCTCGAAGGAATTGATGAACAGGGACGTATTGGGAAAGAAGCAGAAGAGATGGCTATGAATGATCTGCGCGCCCATTTCCGTCCGGAATTCTTGAACCGTCTGGATGAGATTATTCTCTTTAAACCGTTGACAAAAGACTTTATTGGAAATATTGTATCCCTGCTGATTGCGGATACCAACAAGCGGCTGGCAGACAGAGAAATTCAGGTGTCTTTGACGGAAGC
Organism: uncultured Hungatella sp.; assembly: GCA_964460025.1. Lineage (GTDB taxonomy): Bacteria > Bacillota > Clostridia > Lachnospirales > Lachnospiraceae > UBA3402. Next base: position 10,406 of record CAYWRB010000038.1, on the reverse strand, counting down.
GGCCAAAGGATTCGTGGTGGAACATGGATATGATCCGGTCTACGGGGCTCGGCCTCTGAAACGGTATCTGCAGAAATATGTGGAGACCCTGGCCGCGAAGATCATCCTGCAGGATCAGGTGAGAGCAGGCGATACCATCGTAATCGATCTGGATGGGGCAGGACAGAAGCTGACAGCGCGTGTGGATTAGTTTTTTGCCCTGTGATGTCCACAAATAGACAAAAATTACTTTTTGTGTTATCATAACACCATCAATTGGAAATAATAATTTGGAAGGATGAATGTATGAACCATATGCCAAAGGATCCGGTAATGCTGTTAAGTTATATCAATACGCAATTAAGAGATTTTTATCCCTCATTGGAGGAATTCTGCAAAGCTGCGGATGTGCGCCAGGAGGAGATAGCAGAAACTCTAAAATCAATCGGGTATTTTTATGACCCAAAGGAAAACCGGTTCCTATAAAAACAGTGGTTTCACATTACTGGAAATGTTGACAGTCGTTGCGATTATTTCCATATTGGCAGCAATCTCCATTCCTACTTACCATAGGGTAAAAGAAAATGCACAGAAAAAGGTCCTGACATACAATACCAAAATGATTTCCATGGTGTTGTACGAATATCTGGAAGAACAAAGACTGGAGGGAAAATCCAATCGGCAGACGGTCCGCCTACTGACGTCAACACCGATTGGTGATTCCCAAAATCCGTTGTATGGAAGGATTGACGGCAGTGATTTGGAGGATACCTGGATTGTGTATGTAAACATGAATTATGGAAGTGACGAATATGGTGGTTTCGAAATCGAATGGAAAGATTACAGGGTAAAATGCTATTCAGGAAGAGAAATTGAAATAGAAAAAATCGGTCAGGAAAAAGGCAGTGTGGCTGCCCTGGAAGCAGACCAATAGAATGAGAGCATGTCTAAAAATGGATTTTCGCTGATGATGGCGGCAATGAATTTTTAGGCGTGCTTTTGTATTAATTTTGCCGGAAGTGAGGTAAATGTTATGGAAAATGTAATAAAATCAACCGCACAACTATGGGGATGGATGATGGATAATCTGCTTTATATCAATCTTTTTCTGTCTGTCGTCATCGTATTTTTTCAGAGAAGGGATCCCAAGGCAGTATGGACCTGGCTTTTAGCACTGTATTTTTTGCCGATTTTTGGATTTCTGTTATATCTGCTGCTGTGTCAGGACTTTCGGAAGAGTAAAATGTTCCATGTGAAGGAAGTGGAGGATCGTTTGAGATATCCCATCAAATCCCAGGAGGAGGGGATACAGGACAGGGAGAGCTGGTTTCGAGATCCTCTGTGCAGAGATTATGAGGATCTTGTGCTTTACAATCTGACAACTTCCGGCGCGGTTCTGACTGTGGACAATACGGTGGATATTTTTACGGACGGAGTGGAGAAGTTTGAGGACTTGAAGGCAGAGATGAGGAAGGCCGAAAAATATATCCACATCCAGTATTATATCATAAAAGATGATGAGCTATTTCAATCCATGATTCCTATTTTAGAGGAGAAGGCAAGGGAAGGCGTGGAGGTGCGGATTTTATATGACGGTATGGGAGGAAGATTCATGCCGGGGCGAGTCTGGAAAAGGCTTAGAGACAGTAATATCCAGGTAGGTGAGTTTTTCCCTGCGTTCCTTGGCCGGCTTCATTTGCGTGTAAACTACCGGAATCACAGGAAAATTGTGGTCATAGACGGCAAGGTGGGCTATGTGGGGGGATTTAATATAGGAAAGGAGTACATTTCCAAGGATCCCAAGTTTGGGTATTGGAGAGATACTCATCTGAAAATCCGGGGAAGCGCAGTGTACGCCCTGCAGATCCGTTTTGTTCTGGATTGGAATTACGCCACAAAGGAAAACCTGTTTAAGAATGGGAAATATTTCGGCCTGCCGGATAAGCAGGATGAGGGGAATGAGGATAAAGAGCCAAAGATTTTAAATGTGCCGAAACCGGAGCTGTTTGGGCAGCGGGCAGGGATTCAGATCATCAACAGCGGACCGGATGCCAGCAACCGTCAGATCAGGAACAATTATCTTCAGCTGTTTCACAAGGCCAAACACCATATTTATATTCAGACACCCTATTTTATACCGGATGATACCATCCTGTCGGCGCTTAAGATCGCGGCGGAATCCGGTCTGGATGTTCGTCTGATGATTCCCTGCAAGCCGGATCATCCTTTTGTGTATTGGGCAACCTATTCTTATGTAAAGGATATGCTGGAGGCAGGGGCCAGATGCTTTACCTATGAGGATGGTTTCCTTCATGCCAAGGGCGTAATGGTAGACAGCCTGGTAAGCTGTTACGGAACGGCCAATATGGATATTCGGAGTTTTGAACTGAATTTTGAGGTCAATGCCACTATATTTGACGCGGAGACCACCCAAAAGCTTGAGGCTGCCTTTCTAAAGGATTTGGATCATTGCCGGGAAATTACGAAGAAAAGGTATGAGCAGAGAGGAATTGTGATACGTGTTAAGGAGCAGTGCAGCAGGCTTTTGTCGCCGCTTCTCTAACGCTCGATCCGGAGACGGGGCATGACGGCGTCTAGTACCGTTACGGAACAATGATTTTCGCGAATAGAAACGGACAGGATGTTTATACTAACATCATGAAAATAATCAATCATGTAAAACAGGCAGGAATTAATTTCTGCAAATGTGGTGTCACCGGATGGTGCTTGGAAGTGATGTTTACCTCCGTGGAATCCATGATGCTCCATGACTGGCGCCTCATGGGAAAGACCTCTCTTTTGATGTTTCCGATCTACGGCCTGGGTGCCTTGCTGGCTCCAATAGGAAGGGGGATTGATCGCTGGCTGGATGTGACTGGGGCAGTGGGACTTCAGAAAAAAAGAAAAGCGGAGACAGCCCCGCTGTCCCTGTGGGATAGAATCCTGCGTCATGGGATGTTGTACATGGTGCTGATATTTGTGGCGGAATACATTTCAGGAACCTGGTTAAGGGCCAAAGGCATCTGCCCATGGGACTATACCGGCCGTCACAGCAACATTAACGGGGTGATACGTCTGGATTTTGCACCGCTATGGTTCATGACCGGACTTTTATTTGAGAAAGTCACAAAAAAGAAGGGCGCATAAGACTTGTATTTGCGCCCTTCTTATACTAAAATGAACTTAAACGATTATAAAAGGAGACACATATGATTAAGTTTATAGCGGTTGCGCTGACAGTGATTTTGTTTTTGGTCTTTAGTATTCCACTGCTGATCTGGGAGGCATTTCTGGGAAAGAAGAATCCGGAGAAAAAGGATTGGCAGAGCCTTCATGTGGTTCAGGCAGTATTTCGGTTTATCTTAAAGCTGGTGGGAGTACATATAACGGTAATAGGACAGGAACGAGTGCCTGGAGACAGAGCGGTTCTGTATGTGGGGAATCATAGAAGCTACTTCGATATTTTAGTAGGATATACTACGGTACCGGCGCTTTTGGGGTTTGTGGCCAAGAAGGAGATGAAACGGTATCCCCTGCTGTATAACTGGATGGAGAATGTCCACTGTCTATTCTTAGACAGGGATAATCTGAAGGAGGGTATGAAGACCATCCTAAAAGGCATAGAGCAGGTGAAAACAGGAATTTCCGTGTGGATTTTTCCGGAGGGAACCAGGAATAAGAAGGAAGACATACTGGATATGCTTCCCTTTAAGGAAGGCAGTCTAAAGATTGCGGAAAAGTCAGGCTGTCCGGTGGTGCCCGTAGCCATATCCGGCACGGCGGAGATCTTTGAAAACCATATTCCAAGGATGAAAAAATCCCAGGTGACCATAGAATTTGGGGAGCCGTTTCTTGTAAAAGAACTGGAGCCGGCAAAGAGGAAGTTTGCAGGTGCATATACAAGGGATATCATCATGGAGATGCTTCGGCAGGAAAAGGACAGGAGAGAGGGAAGGTAATGGATTTACTAGAATTAAGGGCAAAATTGGATGGAATAGACAGGGAGTTGGTACGGCTTCTGGAGGAGAGACTTAAAGTATGTGAAGAGGTGGCCTCCTACAAGATAGAGACCGGAAAGCCGGTATTTGACAGAGAACGAGAAAAACAGAAGATTGCCTCCGTGAAGGAGATGGCCCACGGCCCGTTCAATGAGCAGGCGGCAGGAGAGATGTTTGCCCAGCTGATGACCATCAGCCGCCGCCTTCAGTACCAGATTCTGGAGGAACATGGAAAAAAGGCGGACATGGACTTCGTCATGGTGGATACGTTAAAGAAGAACAATATCCGTGTGGTGTATCAGGGGGTGGAGGGGGCTTACAGCCACGAAGCCACGAGAAAATATTTCGGAGACGATGTGGACGCATACCATGTAAAGACGTGGGAAGATGCTATGACAGAGGTGGAGAAAGGAAAAGCCGATTATGCGGTGATTCCCATTGAAAATTCTTCGGCAGGAGCGGTCAGTGATAATTATGATCTGCTGATACGCCATGACAACGTGATTGTGGCGGAGATTTCCCTGCCTGTGAACCACGCGCTGCTGGGACTTCCGGGAACTTCCCTGGAGGATGTTCAGGTGGTATACTCTCATCCTCAGGCGCTGATGCAGTGTTCCAAGTATCTGAATGCCCACTCCCACTGGAAGCAGATCAGTGTAGAGAACACGGCGGTGTCCGCCAAGAAGATTATCCAGGATCAGGACCGCCATCAGGCGGCAGTAGCCAGCGAGACAGCCGGAAAATTGTATGGATTATCCGTTTTGGCTCCGGCTATCAACCACAATAAGAATAATACTACCAGATTTATCATTCTGGCCAAGGACAAGATTTATACCAAGGACGCAAGGCGGGTCAGCATATGTTTTGAACTGCCTCATAAAATAGGGTCTCTTTACAATATGCTGGGAAACTTTATTTACTGTGGGGTTAACATGGTAATGATTGAGTCCAGGCCGATTTTGGAGAAAAACTGGGAGTATCGTTTTTTTGTGGATATTGAAGGAAACTTAAGGGACAGAGCGGTTCGGAATGCCCTGCACAGCATATCGGAGGAAGCTTTGCAGGTAAGGATTCTTGGCAACTATTAAGCATAACGGAAGAGAGATGAAGGATTTACATGAATACAAAGCAATTGGTGCTGTATCGAAATTTTCGCTATCAGAAGCTGTTTGATGAGATGGCCGGGCTTCTGACACAGGAGGAAGAGAGGGGGCCCCAGGATGCCTATGGCTGTGCCAATCAATTGGTGGAACTGGCTGCGGAGTATGGCTTTTGGGGGAACCTGTGGCATTGTTTTCTGGCCCTGTGCCTGGCTAATCATGAGAATGCTTACAGTGTTTCCTGTGAGATCAGAGGAGATGAGGGAGGAACCTTATCAGAGCTGGCACGTCAGGACTTCGTTATCTTGAGGGAACTGTTTCATCAGGATATTACAAGTCTGGACAGGCTGTCTCCCGGAGCGTCCGTCTGGAAAAATCTGTCTTCCTACAGGGCCGCCACAAACGGCAGCAGGGTCTTTAACCAGCGGGTCAGAGACCGGATCATAGAACTTTCCGTGGCGTTATACAAAGCGCCGGATGTCCAGGAATTTCAGAATGCCGTGGCACAGTTTTACCGGGAATTCGGCGTAGGAAAATACGGGCTGAATAAGGCGTTTCGGATCAGAGAGGATGGACATGAAGCCAGAATTGAACCCATTGTCAATGTGGATCATGTATATCTGGATGATATCGTAGGTTATGAAAGCCAGAAGAAAAAACTAATTGAAAATACGGAGAATTTTATCCGCGGCAAAGGGGCCAATAATGTGCTTCTTTACGGCGACGCCGGCACTGGCAAATCCTCCTGTATCAAAGGGATTCTCAATGCATATTATGGACAGGGGCTGCGGATTGTGGAGGTTTACAAACATCAGTTCCATGCTCTGTCTTCCGTCCTGGAGCAGGTGCAGGACAGAAATTACAAGTTTATTGTATATATGGATGACCTTTCTTTTGAAGAAAGCGAGCTGGAGTACAAGTATTTAAAAGCCATTATCGAAGGCGGTTTGGGAAGAAGGCCTCAGAATGTGCTTATCTACGCCACGTCCAATCGGCGTCACCTGATTCGGGAGAAGTTCAGCGACAAGAGGGAATTGGATGATGAACTCCATGTCAATGATACGGTGCAGGAAAAATTGTCCCTGGTGGCAAGGTTTGGAGTGACCATCTATTTTGGCTCTCCGCAGAAGAAGGAATTTCAGAATATAGTCAGGGTTTTGGCTGAGAGAAGCCATATACATATGCCGGAGGAGGAGTTATTTTCCGAGGCGATCCGCTGGGAGATGAACCACGGGGGATTATCTGGCAGGACGGCTGCTCAGTTTATCACATACCTGCAGGGCAGGCAAGGTGAATCAGAAATGGAGGGATAGCGGTGGCAGCACATATATTTGCAGCCATAGATGTAGGTTCGTTCGAACTGGAGCTTTATATTTATGAAGTGTCAGCTAAAAATGAGATGCGCCAGATAGACCATCTGCGGCACATGATTCCTTTGGGAAAGGATACTTACAGGACAGGAAAGATCAGCTACAGGCTCATCGACGAGATGTGCCAGGTGTTGGAACGATTCTCACAGGTTATGAAGTCATACAGGGCGGAGTCATACAGGGCCTATGCAACCACTGCCATGCGAGAGGCTGAGAACAACCAGATTGTTTTGGATCAGGTCAAAGTGCGTACGGGGATTGAAATTCGAATCCTCAGCAATTCCGAACAGAGATTTTTAGGCTACAAGGCCATTGCCATGAAAGAGACGGAATTTCAGAAAATCATTCAAAAAGGAACAGCCATTGCCGATGTCAGCTTTGGAAGCATGCAGCTCTCTCTCTTTGATAAGGACCGTCTGGTAGCTACACAGAATATTCCTATGGGGATTTTAAAGATTCGCGAGATTCTTTCCCAGATTCATGTGGATAATGAGACAGAACAGCAGATCATAGAAGATCTGGTGGATAATGAACTGTATGCGTTCAAGAAAATGTATCTAAAAGACAGGGACATTAAACACCTGATCGGAATCGGTGAAAGCATTCTGTATGTTGCCAGAGACGTATTAAAAGGCGGAAGAACAGACCGCATCACGGCAGCGGAATTTATGAATTTTTACCAGCGGCTGACAAAGATGTCTCTGTATGAGATAGAGGATACCTTCGGAGTCAACGAAAACTATGCAAAACTTATTATCCCGGGAGTGATTGTATACAAACAGATCCTGAAGCTGACCGGGGCGGAGATGCTGTGGGTTCCGGGGATTCGTATGTGCGACGGCATGGCTGCCGAGTATGCACAGTCCATAAAGTGCCTGAAATTCAGCCACAACTTTGACGATGACATTTTGACTGCCTCCAGAAATATGGCAAAGCGTTATCGTTGCAATACCAGCCACGGACTTTGTATTGAAAACTATGTGGCGGCTGTGTTTGACGCTATGAAACGGTATCATGGCATGGGGCCCAGGGAGCGGCTGCTTCTTCGCATCGCCACAGTGATCCATGACTGTGGGAAATTTGTCAGTCTGAAGGAACCAAGTCCCTGTGGATATGATATTGTTATGTCTACGGAGATCATTGGCCTATCACACGAGGAGAGAAAGGTGATCGCCAGTGTGGTCCGGTATAATATAGAACCCTTCGACTATCGGAAAAACGATATTGTAGTGGCGAAAATGACAGCAATCCTAAGGCTGGCCAATGCCATGGATCGGAGCCACAACCAGAAGATGGCGGATTGCAAGATCATGGTAAAAGATAATGAATTGATGATTGTTACTTATTATGAGGGTGATTTGAGCCTGGAAATTATGGAAATCAATAGAAAGGCGGATTTCTTCGAGGAAATTTTTGGAATCCGTCCGGTTGTGAAACAAAAAAGGAGGATGTAGAAAGTGGCGGAGTTAGACAGCCGTTATATAAAAGCGGAAAATTATGTAAATCGGGAGTTAAGCTGGCTGGATTTTGATTATCGGATTTTGGAGGAAGCCAGAGATAAAAGCCTGCCGTTGTTTGAACGCCTGAAGTTTTTAAGCATTACCGCCTCTAATCTGGACGAGTTTTTTATGGTGCGTGTAGCATCTTTAAAGGACATGGTACATGCCAAGTATACCAAACCGGATATTGCCGGGATGACGCCTCTTAATCAGTTAGAGGCCATTGGAGAGAAGACACATCGGCTGGTAGACTGTCAATATTCTACGTATAACCGTGCTCTTCTTCCCATGCTGCGCCAGAACGGTCTGCGAATTATCACTCGGCATGAGGAGCTGACAGAAGAAGAAGGCAGATATGTAGATCAATATTTTAAAAACAATGTGTTTCCGGTACTTACCCCGATGGCAGTAGATTCCTCCAGGCCATTTCCTCTGGTTCACAACAAATCACTAAATATTGCCGCTATTCTGAAGAAAAAAGAAGGCGGCGGAGAACTGGACTTTGCCATTGTAAGGGTGCCGGGAGTGCTTTCCCGGATTGTGGAGATCCCTGGCAGTGAGGGGCAGGCCGTTATTCTTCTGGAAGAGGTTATTGAGCGCAACATACAGGCATTGTTTTTAAACTATGATATTGTCACGGCCCATCCTTTCCGCATTATGAGAAACGCGGATTTGACCATTGACGAGGAGGAGGCTGAGGATCTGCTAAAAGAGATTCAAAAGCAGCTAAAAAAGCGGCAATGGGGAGAGGTAATCCGTCTTGAGATTGAGGAGGATGTGGACAAACGGGTATTGAAACGTCTGAAGAAAGAGCTGGACATCCATTCTGCGGATATCTATGAGATTGCCGGACCTCTGGATCTGACATTTTTGATGAAAATGTACGGGATGAAAGGATTTGACCACCTGAAAGCGCCTGTATATACGCCTCAGCCCAACCCTGCTCTGATGAATGAGGATGACATCTTTACCAATATTCGGAAAGGTGATATTCTGCTGCATCACCCTTATGAGACCTTTGATCCGGTAGTAAACTTTATAAAGACGGCGGCCCGTGACCCGGAGGTCCTGGCAATCAAGCAGACTCTGTACCGTGTCAGCGGACACTCGCCGATCATTGCGGCTTTGGCAGAAGCGGCGGATAACGGAAAGCAGGTTTCGGTTCTTGTAGAACTGAAGGCCAGATTTGACGAGGAGAATAACATCAATTGGGCCAAGATGCTGGAGAAGGCTGGCTGTCATGTGATTTATGGTCTTCTGGGATTAAAAACCCATTCCAAAATCACCTTGGTCGTGCGGCGGGAAGAAGACGGAATCCGCAGATACGTCCATCTGGGAACAGGAAACTACAATGACTCCACGGCAAAGCTGTACACGGACTGCGGGCTTTTGACGTGCCATCCTCAGATCGGGGAGGATGCCACAGCCGTATTTAATATGCTGTCCGGCTACTCGGAGCCTTTAAATTGGAACCAGCTGAGCGTTGCGCCTATCTGGCTGCGGAAACGTTTTATGCGCATGATCCGGAGAGAGACGGCTTATGCCAGCAACGGGTGCCCTGCCAGGATCATTGCAAAGGTAAACTCCTTGTGTGACCGTGAGATCATAGGTGCCTTGTACGAGGCTTCCTGCGCAGGGGTAAAGATTGATTTGATTGTCCGGGGAATTTGCTGCTTGAAGGCAGGAGTTCCCGGCTTAAGTGAAAACATTTCCGTCCGTTCCATTGTAGGGAATTTCCTGGAACACAGCAGGATTTTCTATTTTGAGAATGACGGAGCACCGGAAATCTATATGGGAAGCGCGGACTGGATGCCAAGGAACTTAGACCGCCGGGTAGAGATTCTGTTCCCCATACTGGATGAGGAATTAAGAAAGAAAGCCATGCATATCCTTAAGGTGCAGCTGGATGATAACTTAAAGGCCCATATACTTATGCCGGACGGAACGTATCAGAAGATCGACCGCCGTGGGAAAACCTCCGTGGGGGCTCAGGATACGTTCTGCCAGGAAGCGGTAAAGACAGTAAAAACAATCCATGAAAGTTATAATCCGGTAAATACCAGAGTATTTATTCCTATAGAGAACCATATTTAAACATTTGTTCCGTCCCTATCCATTTTTGTAATAAAAAATAAGAACATATGGCAAAACGATATGGTATACTTATACTAAAGTTGTTTACAAATGAATGACAAGGAGGCCTCCATAATGCCGCAGATCAACATTTTGGTAGTCGATGACGAGCGAGAGATCGCTGACTTAGTGGAAATCTATCTGGTCAGCGACGGCTATAAAGTATTTAAAGCAGACAGTGCCCAAGCCGGCCTGGACATATTGGACAAAGAAGACATCCACATGGTGCTTTTGGATATTATGATGCCAGGCATGGACGGCTTGGAGATGTGTAAAAAAATCCGTGAGAACAACAATATTCCGATTATTATGTTAAGTGCCCGCTCT
>CAYWRB010000037.1:0-13007 GCA_964460025.1 uncultured Hungatella sp. | reverse complement strand
AATGAGCATAATAATGAAATTTGGAACACGCTTGTGCTAAAAACACAAACATTTCCCATTGAAGAGTTTTTGAGTATTGGATTTTCACATCACCGACTCATTCTTTCAAAAATAAAGAATGAAGACGAAAGAATCCTGCCATTGGTATTATTCTTTGCAAGGATATGAATAAAGCTTTTGTGGATTTTGTCATTAGGGATTATACTAAGCCAATGGGGGTGGCGACCTATAAAACCTCAAAAGATATGTCAGATGAGCTTAAGAAGGCTCTCCCCAATATTGATGATTTGAAAAAGTTGCTTGATACGGATAACGAGAGGGGATAAACAAATGATTCTTTCCCCCGGAGGGGCACAGTACCCCCCTCATTCATGGTGATGCCGGGGGTACTGTGACATAACAAAAACCTGCCTTCCCTTACAGGTTAAATCCGAAATATTTTACGGCATTATAATAGGAAATTCCTTCTACAATCTCTTTTAAGGACTTCATATCTGCCGGATATTCTCCGTTGTCAACCCATCCGCCGATAAGCGCGCACATAATCCTTCTGAAATAGTCATGTCTGGTGTAGGACAAGAAGCTTCTGGAGTCGGTCAGCATGCCGATGAAGTTGCCCAGGCAGCCTAAATTGGCCAGGGAGGTCATCTGCTCGGTCATGCCTGTCTTGTGATCGTTGAACCACCATGCGGAGCCCTGCTGGATCCGTCCGGCCACGCCCGGTCCCTGGAAGCATCCGATGATGGTGCCGATGGAGGCATTGTCATTGGGATTCAGGGAGTAGATAATGGTCTTGGGAATCTCGTCGGTGCTGCTTAATGCATTGAGGAAGTCTGCCAGCTGAGCGCAGGGAGTATAATCATTGATGCAGTCAAAACCAGTATCCGGACCTAACTGTTGGAACTTGTATACATTGTTGTCACGCTTGCATCCATAATGAAGCTGCATCACCCAATTCAGGCGGTTGTACTCTCTTGCCACAAACAACATGAAAGCGGTCTTATATTTGGCCTGCTCTTCCTTCGTGAGGGCTTCTCCTGCCAGAGCCTTTTTAAGGATGGTGTCTACCTCTGCGTCATCAGCCGGGTAATACATCACATACTCCAGGCCGTGGTCGGATACGGAGCAGCCGCTGGCAGCAAAGAACTCCATCCGGTTTTTCAGCGCTTCTTTCAAGGAAGCGAAATCCTTAACGTCCACACCGCTGGCCGCTGACAGTTTGCCGATGTACGCGGCGAAATCCGGTTTCTCGATGTTCATGGCCTTGTCAGGTCTCCATGCCGGAAGAACCTGAACATCAAAGGTGTCATCCTCTTTAATCTTCTTGTGCCACTCCAGAGAGTCGATGGGATCGTCTGTGGTGCAGATTAAGGTTACGTTGGACTGTTTGATGATGTTGCGGACAGTCATGGAGTCCTGCTGAAGCTTTTCGTTGCAGAGATTCCATACTTCCTCGGCAGTGTCACCGTTTAAATAGCCTTCATAGCCGAAGTATTTCTTTAATTCCAGATGGCTCCAGTGATACAGAGGATTGCCGATAAGCTTTGGCATGGTCTCCGCCCATTTCTGGAATTTTTCTCTGTCGCTGGCATCTCCGGTGATATATTTCTCTTCTACGCCATTGGAACGCATCTGACGCCATTTGTAGTGGTCGCCGCCTAACCATACCTGAGTGATGTTCTCGAATTTACGGTTTTCAGCGATCTCCTGGGGGTTGATGTGGCAGTGGTAGTCAAGGACCGGTACCTTGGATGCATAGTCGTGGTACAGGGTCTTGGCCATGTCTGTGGAAAGTAAGAAATCCTTGTCCATAAACTGTTTCATAGAAATAACTCCTCCTTGATTAAAAATTTGTGGTTTGTTTTTGTATAAAATCGGCGGCAATGGTGGTCTTGCCAGGCACATTGCTTCCGCCGAACACACCCATAAGCGTATTGACCGTGGTGATGCAAAGGGCTTCTACCTTGGTATCGATGGACGAAATCTCCGGGTCCGTGCAGTAGGACAGCATGGAATTGTTGTAGCCGATGATGGAAAATTCATCGGGGATGGACAGCCCTTTGGCATGAGCATACTTGACGGCTCCTACGGCCAGAGAGTCGTCAGAAGTTATGACAGCGTCAAAAGTAAGACCGGAATCGGAAAGGGAGAGCAGAAGTTCCTTGGCGGACTGAAGATTTTTGGCACACTGATGAATCAGATCTTCAGTGACAGACAGTCCAAGGGACTTAAGCGCATCCTTGTAGCCCTGAAGCTTGTTGAGGCCGCTGTAGGAATGGCTGGTGTATAAATACAGGACGTGTTTCTTGCCGGATCGAATCAGTTTTACGGCTGCCTGGTACATGGCCGTGTAATCGTCACATACCGTGCTGTAGATGCCCGGCGCATCCAGATAGCCGTTGACCAGCATAATGGGAAGATCTCTGGCAGCCTCTATAATGTAGGCATTGTCTTTGTCCTTCATCTCCACAAATTTGGAGCCGGCTAAAATGATGGCATCCACCTTTTTAGACAGGAGAAGTTCAAAGTATTGACGCTTATTCTCTAACAGGGTGCCTGTGCAGCAGAGGATGGAATCGTATCCGTTGGAGCGGAGTTCCCGTTCCAGAAAATAGATGGCATTGGCCAGGTAAGGATCCGAGGAATCGGAACACATGATGCCGATGGTTTTCATAGTGCCCAGTCCCAGTCCTCTTGCAAATACATTAGGCGTATATCCCAGTTCGTCCATAACCTCCAGCACACGGGTACGGGTCTTGTCGCTGACATTGGGATTGCCGTTTAACACACGGGATACGGTGGCGATGGATACGCCGGCCCGCTGCGATACGTCATAAATATTCAAGTCATCACCTCGTGTTTTTTAGGGAGTAACCGTTCAAATCTCCCGGAACCGAAAAGCATATTGCCGGTAACGGTGGCGGTGTCGGATGCGCTGTTTCTGTAAGCGCTTACAATCTAGAACTATTATAACTTTATTGTAAGAAAAAAGCAAGATTTATTCGTATTGATTTTTAGCGGCTTATAACATAAAATGATGGTAACACAATTATTGCTGAGAATCACAAGGCTCTTCAAGAGCCGGATTCCGGTACACTACCATACGAGGAGGTACCTGCTATGTTTTTTAATTTTTCCGAGTTTTTTTCACCGATTACGTTTCTTGTAATCCTTGCGGTTATTCTGCTTCTGGTTATCCTGGCCAGCGGTTATGTGAAGGCTCCGCCGGATCAGGCATTTATCGTCTCAGGCCTTAAGAAAGAAAGCAGGATATTGATTGGGCGGGCAGGTATCCGGATTCCCTTTTTTGAGCGGATGGACCGTCTTTATCTGGGGCAGATGACTGTGGATATCAAGACGGAGCAGTCGGTGCCAACCAATGATTTCATCAATGTCAATGTAGATGCGGTGGCCAAAGTAAGGATCTCCCCTACATCGGAGGGCATCAAGCTGGCTGCCAAAAACTTTTTGAATAAGCAGGCTAAGGACATTACTCTGGATCTGCAGGATTCTCTGCAGGGTAATATGAGAGAGATTATCGGGACCCTTTCTTTAAAAGAGATCAACACGGACAGGGATTCCTTCTCCGACCAGGTTATGTCCAAGGCGTCCAAGGATATGGATAAACTGGGGATTGAGATTCTCTCATGCAACATCCAGAATGTGACGGATGAGAATGGGCTGATACGGGATCTGGGTGCGGACAATACCTCCAAGATCAAGAAAGATGCCGCCATTGCCAAGGCCCAGGCGGACCGGGACATCGCCATCGCCAAGGCGGAGGCCGACAAGGCGGCCAATGACGCCAGGGTTATGGCGGAGACGGAGATTGCCCAGAAGAACAATGAGCTGGCCATCCGCAAGGCGGAGCTGCAAAAGGAATCCGATACCAAGAAGGCGGAGGCAGACGCCGCTTACGAGATTCAGCGCCAGGAGCAGGAGAAGACCATTCAGACCGCTACGGTCAATGCTCAGATTGCCAAGGCGGAGAGGGAGGCGGAACTGCGCAAACAGGAAGTTGCCATTCAGCAGCAGTCTCTGGAAGCGGAGATTAACAAGAAGGCCGATGCGGACCGCTATGCCGTAGAACAGAAGGCAGCGGCCGAACTGGCTAAGCGCCAGAGGGAGGCGGAGGCCAAGAAGTATGAGATGGAGATGGAGGCCGAGGCCTTAAGGGCCCAGGCGGAGAAAGAGGCCGAGGCCATGAAAGCCAGAGCAGCCGCATCCAGGTACGCCGCGGAGCAGGAGGCTGCAGGTATTCAGGCCAAGGGCGCCGCGGAGGCTGCGGCAGTCCAGGCCAAGATGGTGGCTGAGGCGGAAGGTATGGAAAAGAAAGCCGAGGCGTACAACAAGTACAACAATGCCGCGGTAATTGAGATGATGGTAAACATTATGCCTCAGATGGCGGCAGAGATTGCCAAACCGCTGTCTACCATAGACAAGGTGAATATCTACGGAGGCGGCGAGGGCGGATCCGGAGTGGGACAGATTTCCGGCAGTGCGGCTACGGTTATGCAGCAGGTGTTTGATACCATGTCAGAGGCTACGGGAGTGGATTTCAGAGAGATTTTGAAGGCCCAGACCTATGACGCCAAGGTGAATCACAATCTGAATCTCACCGGGATTCCGGGAGGAACAGAGAAAGGGAACGAAGAAAGTTAAAAAGCACATAAAACAGCAAAAGCATCTGCCCTGTTGAAACATTGGTTTCACAGGGGCAGATGCTTTTGCTGTGTCTGGTTATGGTTCACTGGTTCCTTACACAATAACCTAGTACATTCCAGATCGCCTTCGACGATGGGCAGCTATTACAGGTTGTTATTGATTTGCAGGAGAAGCCACACTATAATAGCAGTACATACAAATTTTAGCAAAGGGGAAATCATTATGTGGGTAATGTTTGCATTTGCCTCCGCCTTTTTTGCAGGGGTAACTTCTATTTTGGCAAAATGCGGGATAAGGAAGACCGATTCCAATGTGGCAACGGCGGTCCGCACCATCGTAGTATTGTTTTTTTCATGGATAATGACCATTGTCACAGGCTCTTACAGAGGGATTGTTCAGGTAGGGGGAAAGACTTGGATATTCCTGGTTTTGTCCGGCCTTGCAACAGGAATTTCCTGGATGTGTTATTTTAAGGCCCTGCAGTCAGGAGATATCAATAAGGTAGTCCCCATAGACAAGTCCAGCACGATTCTGACCATTATTCTGGCCTTTGTGCTGCTTGGTGAGAAGGTTACCGTAAAAAAACTGATTGCCCTGGTTCTCATAGGAGCGGGAACTTATCTGATGATACAAAAAAAGGAGGCTGCCGGCTCTCCCCGGGAAAATGAGACAGAAAAAGGAAAGGGATGGCTGGCATACGCTTTTTTGTCGGCAGTATTTGCCAGTCTGACTGCCATTTTGGGAAAGGTAGGAATTCAGGGAGTGGAATCCAATCTGGGGACGGCAATCCGCACCAGCGTGGTTCTTGTCATGGCCTGGATGGTTGTCTTTGTAACCGGAAAGCAGCATACAATCCGGCACATTCCAGGCAGGGAGATGGTTTTTATCTGCCTGTCCGGCCTGGCCACGGGAGCCTCCTGGCTTTGCTATTACAGGGCACTGCAGGATGGGCTGGCAAGCGTGGTGGTTCCGGTTGACAAACTGAGTATTCTGGTTACGGTTTTGTTTTCCTATGTTGTGTTTCATGAGAAGCTGTCCAGGAAGGCGGCTGTGGGTTTGGGTATGATTGTGGCAGGGACACTGGCTATGCTGTAGGAAAGAAGGTGAAGAAATGATTTTTGCATTGGATGGCGCCATCCTTCTGTGGATTCAGGAGTTTGTTCGAAATGATATCCTTACGCCTTTTTTCATAGCTGTTACAAGGCTGGGGGACAAGGGATTTATCTGGATTCTGCTTTCTCTGCTTCTGCTGTGTTTTAAAAAGACCAGGGAGGCAGGGGTTACAGCCATTCTTGCATTGCTTCTGTGTCTTTTGGTAATTAACCTGACGCTGAAAAACCTGATAGCCAGACCCAGGCCCTTTGACATGATAGAAGGATTGATTCCTCTGATTGAGAGGCCAAGGGATTTTTCTTTCCCATCCGGGCATTCGGCCAGTTCCTTTGCGGCAGCGGTGGTATTTTGGAAGAAGCTTCCCAGGCGGGGAGGTTTTTGGATGCTTTTTCTGGCGGCGCTGATTGGCATCTCACGGCTTTATGTGGGGGTGCATTATCCCAGCGATGTTCTGGCAGGAATCGCGCTGGGAGTTGGACTTGGTTATCTCAGCCAGAGGATTGGAACCTGTATAGCCGAAAGAAGGCAACAGGTTTTTTAAGTGTAAATTGTTTAGGAATTCATGTAAAAAAAGTAAGGTGTTTTTCTTGAATATGATATGGTAGTATGTGTCTGATACAGCCAAATGGTCAGCGCAGCGGGAGCGCAGACCTACCATAAATTCCCCATGCCTTGCCAGGGCACAGCCGTGAATGAAAGGGGATTTGCTGATCTTCCCCTCCGGGGGATGCACAAAGGATTCGAGACGTTTATAATTTAAGTAGAAATGAGGTATGACATATGAAATTTCACAACGGATGCTGGCTTTTAAAGGAAGGATACGGAAGTTTTTCTCCACAGCAGGTATATGAGGTCAGAAAAAGTGACTGTGAACTACAGTTGTGCACACCTACCAGGAAAATTTTGAAAAAAGGGGATACCCTGGACGGAATCAATTTAACCATTAAGATTACGGCTCCCATGCCGGAGATGATTCGTGTACAGGTCATTCACCACAAAGGAGTCCGGAAAAAGACTCCGGAATTTGAACTGAAGTTTCCGTCTTTCACACCTCTTTCGGTGGAAGAGGATGAGCGCCTTCTGACAGTTACAAGCGGCCATCTGTCCCTGGTGATTCACAAGGATGACTGGAAAATGGAGTACAGAAGAGATGGGAAGCTTCTGACAAAAAGCGGAAAGGGAGATTTATCTTATATAAAAACCAACTGGACCGGCCTGCCTTATGATGTAGGCAAAGAGGACGGGGCCTATATGTGCCAGCAGCTTGGGCTGTCTGTGGGAGAGCTTTTGTATGGGCTAGGAGAGCGGTTTACTGCTTTTGTTAAGAACGGGCAGTCGGTGTCCATCTGGAATGAGGACGGAGGCACCAGCACGGAACAGTCCTACAAGAATATTCCGTTTTATTTATCCAACAGAGGCTATGGCGTATTTGTCAATCATCCGGAGAAGGTGGAGTTTGAGATCGGAACGGAACAGGTGGCAAAGGCTGCCTTTAGCGTACAGGGAGAGAGCCTGGATTATTTTCTGATCAATGGCCCCACCATGAAGGAAGTGCTGATGAGATACACGGATTTGACAGGAAAACCGGCCAGGCTGGCTCCGTGGACCTATGGCCTGTGGCTGTCCACCTCCTTCACCACGGACTATGATGAGAAAACGGTTATGAGCTTCATCGACGGCATGGAAGAGAGGGGGATTCCGTTAAGCGTGTTCCACTTTGACTGCTGCTGGATGAGGGAATATCACTGGACGGATTTTGTCTGGGATGAGAGAATATTTCCGGATCCGGTGGGGATGCTGAGGCGGATAAAAGAAAAGGGAATCCATGTCTGCGTATGGATCAACCCTTATATCGGTCAGGAATCCGTGCTTTTTGATGAGGGCGTGGAAAAAGGATATTTCCTCAAGAAGGCAAATGGGGACGTGTGGCAGTGGGATATGTGGCAGTCAGGCCTTGCCATTGTGGATTTTACCAATCAGGAAGCCTTAAGATGGTATCAGGGAAAACTGGAAATGATGCTGGATATGGGGGTGGACTGCTTCAAGACGGATTTTGGCGAGAGGATTCCCGTCAATGTGGTATATCATGACGGTTCCGACCCTCAGAAGATGCACAATTATTATACATATCTGTACAATAAAGCGGTTTATGATGTTCTGGAGAGGAGAAGAGGAAAGGAAGAGGCGGTTCTGTTTGCCCGCTCTGCTACGGCAGGAGGGCAGCAATTTCCGGTTCACTGGGGCGGAGACTGCTGGTCAGATTATGAATCCATGGAAGAGAGTTTGAGGGGAGGATTGTCTCTGACAAGCAGCGGCTTCGGATATTGGAGCCATGATATCGGCGGATTTGAGAGCCAGTCCACACCGGACGTATACAAGCGCTGGGCGGCCTTTGGCCTGCTTTCCACTCACAGCCGGCTTCACGGAAGCACCTCTTACAGAGTGCCGTGGGTCTATGATGAGGAAGCGGTGGATGTGGTAAGGTTCTTTACCAGACTGAAGCTGGAACTGCTTCCCTATCTGTACAGTGAGGGTGTGAACACGTCTGTTACGGGAATTCCCATGATGAGGAGTATGGCTCTGGAGTTTGAAGAGGACAGAAACTGCAGTTATCTGGATAAACAGTATATGCTGGGGGATAAACTGCTGGCAGCGCCGATTTTTAATGAAGAGGGAATCGCAGAGTATTACCTGCCTCAGGGGACGTGGATCCACTATCTTACCGGAGAAACCGTCCAGGGCGGCATATGGCGGAAGGAACATCAGGACTACTGTTCGATTCCTCTGTGGGTAAAAGAAGGAAGTGTGATTCCTGTGTCACCTGAATGCCGGAGAGCGGATTATGGTTTCTTTGACAGCCTGCAGTGGAAAGTTTATTTAGGAAAAGGGGAAAGCCAGGGAATCGTATACAAAGACGGACAGAGGGTGCAGACTGTGGCAGCCGTCCGGAAAGGGGATGTGGTGGCTCTGTCAGTGACAAACCATATGGAGAAGGAGGAAAATGGTTCTCCAAGGCTTTTGGGGACGGTCATCCGTCTGGTAAACTGCAAAGTATCCCAGGTAGAGGGAGGAAGTTTTGCAATAGAAGGAAATGATACGGTTGTAACCATGGACGCCGGACGCCGGAAGCCTGGAGGTATCCTGCAGGATTTCATTTGTGTAGCGGACGAAAGGCGGAGGATGGGATGAGAAAAGAATGGCTGGAAAATCAGGAGGACGGGATTCGGAAAGAGGTAGAAAGCCTGGCGAAAAAACTGACTCTTGATGAAAAGATAGGAATGATACACGGGGCTTCCCTGTTCCAGACAAAGGGAGTGGAGCGTTTGGGAATCCCTCCCCTTAAAATGTCGGACGGCCCTATGGGGGTTCGCCAGGAGTTTTTGCCGGATAAGTGGAAAGCCGTAGGCCATACGGATGATTATGTGACCTATCTTCCCTGCAACAGCGCTTTGGCGTCAACCTGGAACCGGAAACTGGCCCGGAACATGGGAAGCGTCCTGGGAGCGGAAGCTAGGGGAAGAGGGAAGGATGTGATCCTTGCTCCGGGAATCAATTTAAAGAGAAGTCCGCTGTGCGGACGGAATTTTGAGTATTTTAGCGAGGATCCCTATCTGACAGGGCAGCTGGCAACACCCTTTGTCCAGGGGGTGCAGAGCTGGGATGTGGCGGCATGTGTGAAACATTTTGCCGTCAATAACCAGGAGACAGAGCGGCTGTGGATGGAAGTCAAGGTTGATGAGAAGGTGTTAAGGACTTTGTATCTGCCTGCGTTTTATGACGCGTTAAAAAAGGGCGGGGCTTACACGGTTATGGGAGCCTACAACAAGCTGTATGGGCAGCACTGCTGTCAGAATGAATTTCTGCTGAATCAGGTTCTCAGGAGAGAGTGGGAGTATGACGGGCTGGTAATCTCTGATTGGGGCGCGGTTCATGACACAGAGGCGGCAGCCGGTTCACAGCTGGATATCGAGATGTCCGTAACCTACAATTTTGATGAGTATTTTATGGCGGAACCCCTTAAAAAGGCCGTTGAAGAGGGACGCGTTAAGGAAGAAGCCATTGATGAGAAGGTCATACGGATTCTGATGTTGATGATGAGGCTCCATATGATGGACGGAACCAGAAAGGCGGGCTGCTATAATACGGAGGAACACAGGCAGACAGCCCTTGAAGTGGCCAGGGAATCGGTGGTGCTTCTTAAAAATCAGGCAGGCAGGCTTCCGCTGTCCAGGGAAAAGGCCAAAAAAGTACTGGTTATCGGAGATAATGGAAACTGCATTCACAGCAGCGGAGGAGGAAGCGGGGAGATCAAGGCCCTGTATGAAATCACACCGTTAATGGGGATCAAAAAGCTGCTGGGAGGCAATGCCCAGGTGGATTATGTTCAGGGGTACTGCCGGGATGCGGTGAAGAAGGAAGAGGAAGAGGTGAACTGGCAGGAGGCCAGTTTGGAACATGGAGGAGGTTCTGCAAAGGAAAGCGGGGCTGACAGTCCACAGTTACTGGCCAGGATGAGAGAGCAGCTTCGCAGGGAGGCACTGGAGTTGGCTCCCCAGTACGATCAGGTGATTTTTGTAGGCGGTTTGAACCATGACCAGGATTGCGAAGGCAATGACAGGGCAGACATGAAGCTTCCCTACGGGCAGGATACGTTAATTTCTCAATTACTTGATATAAGGCCGGATACCATCGTAGTGATGATGGGAGGAAGTCCGGTGGAAATGGGGCAGTGGATTGGGAAGGCGGACAGTCTGGTGTGGAGCTGGTACAATGGCATGGAAGGCGGAACGGCTCTGGCAGAAGTGCTGTACGGCCTGGTGAATCCTTCCGGAAAGCTTCCGGAGAGCTTTTATAAAACCCATACGGATTGCTCCGCCCACTGTGTCGGGGAATTTGGAAAGAACGATTATGTGGAGTATAAGGAAGGGCTTTTTGTGGGATATCGGTATCTGGATTCTTACCACATAGATCCTCAGTTTTGCTTCGGCCACGGGTTGTCCTACACAGACTTTTCTTTCCGGGACGGGGCAGTGGAGCATAAAGAAAACGGCGCTGTGTTCTCCTGCCTGATTACCAACACAGGAGATTGTGCCGGAGCGGAAACGGTACAGGTGTATGTGCGGCCGCGGGGAGAGAAGGAGCCGGGAATGCCTTCTGTCTTCCAGGAATTGAAAGGATTCGAAAAGGTATTTTTAAATCCGGGTGAGACGGAAAAAGTTATAATAGAACTGGAAGGAAATTTAAAAGATGCTGAAATAGCCGCAGGTTCCTCCTCCAGGGATATTCGGATATTGGAGGGATGAAGCATGTTTACCGCAATGATCATTGATGATGAGAGGCTTGTCAGAGAAGGGATCCGGGAATTAATTGATTGGGAGAAAGTCGGTTTTCGTCTGGGAACCAGCGGGAAAGACGGCCGGGAAGGCTTGGCTAATATTCTTAAGGAAAATCCTGATTTGGTTCTGGTAGACATTAAGATGCCGGGACTTACAGGCCTTGAGGTGATCAAAGAGGCGAAAAAACAGGGGTTTTTGGGGCATTTTGTCATTTTAACAGGGTTTTCAGAGTTCGAGTATGCCAGGACGGCTCTGACAATGGGGGTGGAGGGGTATCTTCTGAAGCCCATTGATGAGGATGAGCTGCTGGAATATGTAGAAAAGGTCAGGGAAAGTCTGGAAAAGGCCTGCAGCCTGGAACAATACCACAGCCAGAATGAAGGGAAGGCTAGGCAGGAGCTTTTCCGCCGGATGGTATTAAAGGAAGGCAGCCTTGAAGAACTGAAAAGAGAGGTGGAGAAGTATCATCTAGCGCTTGACGGAGATATTTTCTGCATTGCCGTGTGCAGGGAGGAAGAAGGACAGGCTGACAAGGAGAACGGAAGGCTCCATGAAATGGTAAAGGCCCTGATTGAGGGAGACACATCCTGTATCGAGAGCTTTCCGCTAGAAGATCAGGTGATTTTAGTAGGCCGTTCCATTGAATATGGGAAGTGGAAGGAGCGGCTTGAGAAGCGCAATAAAAGGGTGGAAGGATATTTCGGAAGAAAGTTGAAAATTGCCCTTGGAAATAATGTAAAGCAGTGGCAGGAGCTTTTCTGCTCCTATGAGAGTGCCAGATATCTGATGGATCAGGCATTTATTTTTGATGAAGAGGACATTCTGACCATTGATCTGATCTGTACGCTGGAAGGCAAAGGCGAGGAAGTCACCATGGAGTGGCTGGAGATGCTTATCGAAGTGGGAGAGGCAGCAGGGATTAAAAAGGCTATGGGGATGTTCAAAGATTACTGTACCTGGAATCTTTTGAAGGAGTCGGAGATTAAAATGATCCTTGTACAGAATATGGTTCAGCTTCAGATGCGCCTTGGACAGAAATATACCTCATCCTTTTTGGATAATGAGTCCATGCAGCAGCTTTTGAGGCGGCTGGCAGCGGCAAATGGTATGAAAAATCTTCTGGATTGCTATGAACAGGCGCTGATTGGACTGAGCCAGAAGATCGGTACGGCAGGCGGCGGCAGCATCATCCGCCGGGTTTCTTATTACATGGAAAAAAACTATGACAAGGATCTGAAGCTGGAAGGAATAGCCAGGAGTTTCAACTATAACAGTGCGTATCTGGGGAAGCTGTTCCGGAGGGAGATGGGGGAGAATTTTAACAATGCCCTGGATAGGATCCGTATCACCAACGCCAGACGGCTTCTGAAAGAGACTGATTTTAAGGTGTACCAGATATCTGAGATGGTAGGATACAGCAGTATTGATTATTTTTATATGAAATTTAAAAAATATGTGGGGATCAGCCCCAAGGAATATCGGAAGAACCTTAAAGACGAATCGGAAGAATTTTAAAGACGGACAAATCTTAACGGAGGAGCGGAAATCCTAAAATACAGGATATTCAAGTGAATTTTTTCGGGTATTTTTGCGGCGCGCATAAATGTTACAATAATCCCGGAAGGTTCTATTTATAAAAGAAAGGGGAGGCAACATGAAAAGGAGTTTCAAAACGAGATGGGAAAACCATTGGAAACAGGCGACAGCCCGTACTCTGGCGGCGGCGCTGACCATAACGACTTGCCTGCAGGGGGGCGTGTTCCCGGCTTATGCGGAAAGTTATGGAAAAAATGGCGTTGTCCGCGAAAATATGACATCCCAGCAGATCGTGGAAGATATGGGGCTGGGCTACAATATTGGCAATACCTTTGACAGTATCGGATCATGGATTAC
>CAYWRB010000036.1:0-13092 GCA_964460025.1 uncultured Hungatella sp. | reverse complement strand
CTGTTTCGGGCCAGGCCGAAAATCCAGCAGCTTCTCCACATATTTTCCAATCATATCTGTCTCCAGATTCACCGCATCTCCCTCTTTTTTCTCCATCAAAATCGTCTCCCTCAACGTATGGGGAATGACGGAAACTGAAAAATCCGTTTCCGAAACCTTTGCCACTGTCAGGCTGATACCATCTATGGCGACAGAGCCTTTCTCCACAACATACCGCAGGATTTCCCCTCCTGCCTCTACGGTATACCAGACTGCAGTGTCGTCCCGCCTGATACGGCGAATCGTTCCCACTCCGTCCACATGGCCGGCTACCATGTGCCCGCCGAACCTTCCGTCTGCCTTCATGGCCCGTTCCAGATTCACATGACTTCCACGGGTCAGACCGGCCAAGGAAGAACGGTTTAATGTTTCATGCATAATATCTGCGGAAAAATTTCCTGAAAGTTCAGACAGGGATATCACCGTCAGGCAAATTCCGTTTACCGCAATACTGTCACCGATTTTTGTACCTTCCAGCACTTTTTTCCCACGAATCGTCACAACGGCCGAATCCCGTCCTCTTCCAATCTGTTCCACAGTTCCAATTTCCTCAACAATCCCCGTAAACATGGTCCTCCACCTCGCTTTCTATCAAAAAATCATCTCCCAGCCAGGTTATCCTGCTGTTTTTGAGACAAAATGCATCTGCAGGCGAGGAAACTCCAAGGCCCTCAATCGGAGTTTTCGCCTCCTGTCCGCCAAACAATTTAGGGGCAATGTATGCCTGCACCTTCCTCACAATCCCGGCTTTTAGTGCCGCCCAGTTTAAGGTTCCGCCCCCTTCCAGCAAGATGCTGTCTATCTGCTGCTGTCCCAGCTTTTCCATCAGCTGTCTCAAATCCACATGCCCGTCTTTCCTGTCTGTCACCAGAATGCGGCATCCCTTTTCCTCATAAAGCCGCCGTCTCTCCATATCTCCGCAGCATGTGGCAAGAATAACCGGAGCCTGCCCTGCCGTCAAAACCACCTGTGCTGTCAGCGGAGTCCTCAAATCCGTATCACAGATAATACGGACAGGATTTCTAACCTCCTTTAATATCCGTCCTCTGCCCCCGCCATCCCGAATCCGGCAGGTAAGCAGCGGATCATCCGCCAATACCGTCCCAACCCCTGCCATAATTCCGGTATACCGGTGACGCTGCATCTGCACATGGTTTCTGGCCTCTTCTCCCGTAATCCATTTGGATGCGCCTGTATAAGCGGCGATTTTTCCGTCCATAGTCATGGCATACTTCATCACCACATAAGGCCTTTTGGTCTGAATATAGTGAAAAAACACCTGGTTTATCCGGTCGCATTCCTCCTTAAGCACATGCTCCGTCACCTCCACGCCATGCTCCCGTAGCCACTCAATCCCTTTCCCTGCAACCAGCGGATTAGGGTCACCGGAGCCTGTCACTACCCGTCTGATACCCGCCTCCAAAATGGCATCCGTACAGGGAGGCTGCCTCCCATAATGACAGCACGGCTCCAAGGTCACATACATGGTTCCGCCTTCCGGCGATTCCTGACAGGAAGCCAGCGCATTTCTCTCTGCATGAGGCATCCCACATCTCTCGTGCCATCCGGAACCGATAATCCTTCCATCCTTCACAATCACCGCTCCCACCATAGGATTAGGCGACGTCCACCCACACCCTTTTTCAGCCAGCTCCAAGGCCAGCTTCATATACTCCTCGTCTCTCATACGTTTTTTGCCTTCCACATGCTCCTTATCTTCCATATTCTTCCTCCCTCACATGTTTCTTCTCCCCCCTGACCTTCCTCAAACGCTCTCCGGTATTTCCCATATCCTTCCTCCATCCCCCACTCCGTGTCCTCCTCCAAACCACATTTTCACCCAAAAGAAAAAGGCCCCGAAAAACCTTCAGGGCCAGCAGAGATAATCCTTCATGTACGCCTGTCCAATGACAAAAACAAAGCTCCGGAATGTAAAAACACTCCAGAGCCATCTTCCTGCACACAGAAAACATCCATATCCTGCATATCACAATCTTCTTCCATCCAGACTATACTGTCGGCTTCGGAATCTCACCGAATCATGCCTTGCGGCTCGTGGGCTTTACCACCGGTAGGGAATCTCACCCTGCCCTGAAGACCTTTTTCAATTTTATATCCTTAGTATATCCATCCTTCCCTATCCTGTCAACATCTTTTGTCACTCTTTTACTCATCCATCTCTCTATACTCAAAATACTCAAAATCCGCATACTTTGAAAATCCTGACATATCCTGAACACACATTCCGATAAATGCCCCCGTAAAGGCCGACGTATCTATATGCTCATCCGATATCCTCAAAGCATCACAGTCTTCCCCATACCGGATATATTCCTCTCCATCCAGTGAATAGAAGAACCGGATAACCTCATGGTCCGCTGCTGCCTTCAGCCATACTTTCTTTCCTTCCGGCAGCTTCACATAGGCAAAAGGCTCCGTGTAAACGCCATTGTCACAGCTTAAGATGGCCAGCATTTTTCCCAGCTTCTCATCATGGCTGATTCTTAAATAGTAATACTGAGTAGTATTATAATAATACACCAGCCCTGCCATCTGCTTAAAATAATCCGGCTCGAATTCTACCGCAGTGGACGCTTCGAACACAAAGGACTGCTGCCTCCTGGCGGTCAGTGCCTGAGTAAACTTAGACAGCAGGCTTTCCTTCCCGTAAAGCCGCAGATATCCCGGGCGGTCTGTCAGCGACAGAATATCCTCCCCAAGAGGCCTGCGCAGAAACTGAAAATCCATATCCCACGGCTGATCCGGGCGGAAGGTATAGCGCTTACATATGGGCCTTGGCGCCTCCCCATCAAAAGGAACCTCAACTGTGTCTAAAGGCCCGTTTCCTCCTGCGGTTAAACGGAGCCATCCCTCATCGTCAAAATATACACTTTGCAGAGCCGTCTCCCGGCCCAGAACACAATATCCTTCTCCTGGTCCGATCGGCCGGCCGCATAGATGAGCCAGGAACCATTCCCCGCCCGGTGTCTGAATCAGGCTTCCATGGCCTGCCCTCTGCAAAAGAATATCCGGTTTATCTCTGGATGTCAGCATCGGATTTTGGGGATCCAGTTCATAAGGACCGTCAATGGCTTTTGCCCTTGCCATTGTCACGGCATGCCCTCTCTCCGTTCCTCCTTCTGCGGTCATGAGATAATAATATTCCCCCAGATGGTAGATATGAGGTCCCTCTGTCACCCCAAGGGAAGAACCTGTAAAGATTTTCTTCACTCCTCCCACACATTTCTTTTGCTTCTCGTCATACTCCTCCAGAAGGATTCCTGAAAAACGGTTGCGGCCTTCCCGGAAATCGGTCTCCATGGTTACCACCCATTTCCTGCCGTCGGTATCATGGAACAGAGAGCAGTCAAAACCATAACTGTTTAGGAAAACCGGCTCCGACCATTCCCCGTCCACTCTGTCACAGGTCACCAGGTAGTTGGGAGTATCTTTCAACCGGTCTTTGGTGTGAGAGTTGGTGTAAACCAAATAAAAGGTGCCGTCACACCAGGACAGGCAGGGCGCCCACACGCCGCCGGAATCGGGAACCCCCACCATGTCCAGCTGGCTTACCCTGTTTAAAGGCTGGGCCACTACCCTCCAGTTCACAAGATCCCTGGAATGGTGTATCTGAACTCCTGGGAACCATTCAAATGTGGATGTGGCAATATAGTAATCATCTCCCACCCTCAGGATGGAGGGGTCAGGATTAAACCCCCTTAATATGGGATTATGAACAATACTCATAAAAATCTCCTTTTTCAATGTACAATACAATGGTTACCCTTTCACAGCACCCTGGGTCAAGCCGTTTACCACCTTCTCCGACGCACAGAAGTACAGAACGATAACCGGAAGGGATCCTACTAAAATAGCCGTAAGGACAGCCGGAATATTGACGGACTGGAAGCCATAGAATTCACGAATTCCCAAAGGCAGCGTCTTTCTTGCCGTGGTGTTTATCAGCACATTGGCATAGGTAAACTCATTCCAGATATTCAAAAATGTATAAACCGTTACTGTGGACAGGCCTGCACCGGATAATGGCAGGATAATCCGGCGGAACACGCCTATGGTGGAACAGCCGTCAATGATAGCTGCCTCCTCAATCTCCTTGGGAATCTCCTTAAAAAACTGAGTCAAGATAAACACCGATATCGGAATATTATAGCTGATGTAAGGACCGCACAGGCCAATCAGAGAGTCATTCAAATGAATAGAGCTCAGCAGGGTAAAGGTAGGGATCAATGTGGTGTGAATGGGAATCATCATACCTGCAATGATAAGGAAATACAGCACATTGGAGCCTTTAAACTTCATCTTCGCAAAGGCAAAGGAAATCATGGAAGAACTCATTACAATGAGAAATACACTGGCTACCGACACCAGAGCACTGTTGATAAAATACCGCAGAAAGTCCGGTTTAAACACAGCCTGATAGTTTCCAAAATAAAATTTAGAGGGAAGCTGCCAGATATTCTTCAAATATTCCTGCATATCCTTAAAGCTGTTGACCAAAAGAAAGATGAAAGGAAATCCTGTCAATACCAGCACGATTATACAGCATGTATAAAGCAACGCCTTTATCAAGGTCCGTTTTGATTTTGCATTCATTATGATTCCTCTCCTTTCCTGGAAGTAGCATACAAGAAGCAGCATGCGAAGACAAAGCAGATGATAAACATATAAGCGGCAATGGTACTTGCGTAACCCATCTGGAATTCCGTAAAGCCCTTCTTATACATATAGGTTGCCATCAGCTCCGTGTTTGTGTTGGGCGCACCGCCCATCATCACATAGAACAGGTCAAAGTATTTCAGTGATCCCACCAGCTGGAGCACTGCGGAGGTACGCATGGTAGGGATAATCATAGGCAGGGTGATACTGGTAAAACACTGCCACGTATTAGCCCCGTCAATCTTGGCTGCCTCGTAAAGTTCCTCCGGCACATTGCTTAAGCCTGCCTTGAAGATAATCATATAATAGGGGATAAACTGCCAGCAGATAACGAACAAGATAGCCGGCATGGCCGTGCTTCCCTGAAGAAATGCGGCCGAGATATTAAGCCCAAGTCCTTTGATGATCTTTGCCAGAAGACCGAAGTTAGGATCATAGAACAAGATCCACATAATACCCGTAGCCACAGTGGAAAGCAGCATAGGCATAAAAAACACGGTACGGAAAAATTTGGTAAAGCGAATCTTACTGTTGATCAAAAGTGCAAGAAGAAGAGCCCCCGGCATCTGGATGAACATTGACACCACCACCAGAATCATGTTGTTTTTCAGGGCATTCCAAAAGCTTCCGTCCTTCGCCACCGCAATGTAATTCGAAAGCCCTATAAACACCTTGTTGGCACTGATACCCTTCCAGTCCATGGTACTGTAATAAAAAGTCCTGACGATTCCGAACAGATTAAACGTGCCATAGAAAAACAACGCCGGAAAGACGAACAACAGTACCAGACCCATTTTTTTCAGTTTCTTTGATGACTTGGTATCACTCATAAATATAACCCCCTTTGTTTGTATCTTGAGTGTTTTACCTTTCTTTGCGCGAAATGTGCATCCACGTGGAGCGTTTTTGTTCCATCGGATGCAGTTCCATAAAATAAGAAAATGCACAAACAGAGCGGACTGCCTTGCCGGCTTCTGTCTGTGCATATCAGTCTAGACTATGTGATTCAAAAACATCCAACTATTTATCCAGGGTTTGCTTTGCCAGATCCTCCATCTTGGCTGCTGCTTCTTCTGGTGTACACTCTAATCCCACCAGATCATAGGTGGTCTGCTTATGCAGTGCGCCTAAATCCGTAGGCAGGAACTGATCATAGAAGTTCTGGATGTACTCTGCATTTCTGAGGAAGTCATCTGCTGCCTTGGTTAACTCGTTAGGCATGGTGACTCCTTCAACACCGGTGATTACACCTGCAATATCCACGCTGTCCTGTCCGAATTCCTTATTGGTCAGCATATGAATCAGCTCAAAGGCTTCATCCGGATACGGGCAGGATGCGGAGATCGAATACGCATTGCCGCCGCCTAAAATCTGCTTTGCATTTCCTGCGCCGCCCTCGATTACCGGGAAGCCGAAGATTCCCAGATTATTCTCATAGAATTCCGGAGCCTCGGAACGGCAGTTGGAGAACATACCATTGGTCTGAACGATATGAGCAGCCATACCGCTGTAGAACAGCATACGGGAACCGCCGGTATCATAGTTGATTCCGTTACAGCCTTCCGGATAGTAGCCCTTCTTCACCCAATCCTGAAGCCTTGCGCCTGCTTTGATAAAGCTTTCATGCTCAAAGGTTCCGCCGTTCTCACGATTGTAAGCATCCAGGAATGGCTGGGTTCCGCCCTCACGCATGGAAAGGTAGGTAAAGGTCAAAGCTGCAGGCCACTGGCTGGAGTTGCCAAGTGCCAGAGGAATAATACCCGCTTCTTTAATCTTATCGCAGTTTGCCTCAAACTCTTCGATGGTGGTAGGAACCTGAAGTCCTAAATCCGCATAAATCTGTTTGTTATAATATACCGGAACCGGTCCGCAGGAATACGGCAGACAGTAGTTCTTGCCCTTTACCTGGAACAGGCTTAGTGCTGAAGGATAGTACTCGTCTGCAATGGCTTTTACCTTGTCATCAATGTCCAAAACCTTGCCTTCATCAATAAAGGACTCCAGCCAGCCGCCCCCCCATGAAACGAAAATATCAGGCTCCTCACCGGCTGCCATAGCCGTAGCAAGCTTGGTCTTATAGGGGTCATTCTCATTGGGAACATCTACAACTTTAATGTTGGGGTATTTCTCCATGAAACGGTTGATGGCATTGGTTACCGTCTGATGGCGGGTCTCGTCAATAGCAATGTGCCATACGGTTAAGGTAATCTCATCCTTGGTCAGTTCCGCGCCGCCCTCTTCCGGAGCCTGAGCCTCCGTCTCTTTATTCTCCTCACCGGCAGGAGCTGCCGTAGTTTCCGCAGGGGCTGCCGTAGTTGCAGGAGCTGCCGTGGTTTCTGCCGCGCCGCCGCCGGAACATCCGACCAGCCCGGCTGTCATTGCTGCCGCCAAAATAATGGCTAAACATCTTTTCTTCATAATCCTTCTCCTTTTCTTTTATTTGTGATTGTCCGGCAGGCAGTCTCCCTATAAATACATTTCCCAAAAAACAAGGAATCATTTTATAAGGACAGCAGGACAATTACGTTCTTATTTCATCTCTTCTATAGGTGTTCTGCCATAATTACAGTTACGGCTCCACCCTTCCTTTGTTTCAAATGGGCCCGGCATCGGATTGATGCCTCTCTTGTCACCGAAATAATCCCTGTCAAAGAAAATAGGTGTTCCATCGGGGTTTTCAAATTTCTGTTCCGGCTCAAAGGCCTCTCCTAAATATTCCGTAGAAATAAAGGGTGTCTCCATTTCTTTTGGAAGGAACTGAGGCAGGTTGGTCTCCAATGTACATGTTCCGTTCTCCTGCTTTACCTTCACAAAGACCCTGTGCTCCCTGTCTTCCCAAAAACCGGTCTCTTTCTTACAAGGCTTTGCTCCGTTAAAGAACACATTTCCCCCCGTATACACAGGAAGACTTACGTAGTACTTGGTCCGATCCTCCGAAGAACCCTCATCTCCCTCCTTAAAGAACATGGAACGATACTCCTCCTCCGTAAAATACTCATCAAAGGGGCTGGTTCCCACCACAGAATTCTGTGGTTTCACAGGGAAGGTCTCAAACAGGTAATCATAGGTTCCCGGCGCTTCGTTCTGCACAAAAATGTTGTTGTAGAACCGGTCATCTCCGTGAAGAATCGTCATAAAGCCAGCCACCTCTGTCCGATGGGGCATATGATAAGGCGTATATCTGGGACCGGCATCCGCTACCTTCCTGACTCCGGTATTCATGGTTTCCGTTCCGCTTACATTGTTGGTTCCCTCCCCCACACTGGTGAAGGAGCCGCAGATCAGATTGTGGACAAAAGCTGTTCCCTGGGTCGCCAGACGGCAGCTCTGAGGAGACAGCATCAGATTGTTGTCGATCAGAGTGGGACCATGACTGACTTCCACAAACAGATCCTCGCCGATATCCAAAGGCATCTGGAATTTCTCCGCATCTTTTGGCGGGAAATTGTGGTGGAACAGATTCTGAGTCACTCTGGTGCCCTGGGCCTGCCAGTCAAGCCATAGTCCTCTGGTACAGTGGTGAATATGATTTCTGCGGATCTGAGTATCAATAGCCGCATGGAGCTTGATTCCTCCGATCTCCGCACCGGTCAGCATATGTCTCCAGTTGATGTGATGGATATGATTATCCTCGATGATAGAGAACACACATCCCAAATGGCCTACAATACCGGCCTGACCGCAGTCATGGATATGGCAGCGGCGAATCTTGTGGGAACCGATAGTCTCCTTCATCCAACCCTCCGTCTGGGCCTGGCAGATAGCGTCCCTCTCTGTCTGGGTTCCCTGTTTAAAACGCTTTTTACTCCATTTATTCTCATTGTTAGGCTGAAGATATTTTCCAAGGGAAATTCCTACACATTTGGAATGACGGATCTCACAGTCCTCAATCACCCATCCCTTGCTCCAGTGAGGTCCTACCATTCCTTCCTGATAGGCAGTAGGCGGCGCCCAGGTAGTGGCAGCCTTCTCAACGATAAAGCCTGACAGTGTAATATAATTCACTCCCGTCCGACTGGGATAAAAACAATTCCGTCTTACGTTAATCTCCACCTGCTCCTCATTGGGATTCTTCCCATGGAAATTGGCATAGATCAGAGTATCTCCATTGTCCTGAACCGTATACCAGCGGTAAATGGTAAACTCCTTGTCATTGGAAGGAGTATAGATCTTGGGAGATTCCACCTCCTCCAGAGTCGCCGCCTCATACATGGCCTTTTCGTTTAAATATACTTCTCCGGTATGAATAAGCGCCTTTGCATAATACCAGTCTCCATAGATTATGGTAGTATACGGGTTGTAACCGCCAAACACTCCCCCCGGAATTCTGGCTATCCACACATCTCCCTTATACTTTTTCCAATTCTTTACCGGTTCGGCACCAGTAATCACACTCTTTCCCAATTCTTCGGCCCGATAACAGATAGGCTTTCCTTCCAGCCCTCCGTTCCTGGGATCTACATGTTCACGGTAGACACCAGGGGCCACAATCACTTCATCACCAGGGCAGGCAATCTCAGCCGCATCCTGGATATACTTAAAAGGCCTCTCCTTTGTTCCGTTGCCATCCTGTCCGGCACGGCAGGAAACATAGTAAACCATATTTCTTCCCCCTCTCACCCAAATCTCCAATCGTGCGCACGTGCGCTATAAATAAATGATAACACTCTTTCTAAGTAAATTCAACTCATTTCAAGGCAACAGTTCATTTTTGACTATATTTCACAAGAAATCCATGGAATTTTTATGCATATTTTTCTATTTCTTTTTTGTCATCTTCTCTTTCTTTCTCTTTTTTTGTCACTGTATAAATTCAACGTTATACCGTCTAAAAATATATTGCGCACGTGGGCAAATGGGGTCAAAAAAAAGAACTGCCGTCATGTATGCCTCCCGCTTCAGAGGAGATTTAGGCGAGAACACATCCCAGAACACTCACATGCTCTGGGAAATAAAAATCTGCAGTTCCGTATAGCACTTTTTCCACTCCGGCTGGCGTCCAAACACCAGAAGTTCAAACAAAATTTGTAGAGGAAGCGCCCCCTGACTCTGAGTATCCTGTGAAATAGCTGCCGTGATCACTCCCTGTTTTAACAAAACAGATGATCTGGGCGTCAGATCGTTGGTAATAATCTTAATCTCACGGCCTCCTGCCAATTTACGAATGGCCTCACAGGCTATATAATTCCCCGGATTTACCAGATATACCGCATCCATATCCTGCTGATCCTGCATCACGTTGCGGATCTCCTCATAACAGTCAAAAATATTCCTGGACAGAAGATACTGGCCTGCCACCTCCACCTGAGGGTAATGCTTTTCAATCTCATCCAAAAATCCCTTTACCCTTTCCTTATAATTAGGTGAAGAAAATGCGGCCCTTGAACCTCCCACCGTAAATATCCCTACCTTGCAGCGGCTGTCGCAGATTCCTAAAAGTCCTGCCGCTATGCGCCCAGACTTTTCATAATCACAGCCCACATAACAGATTTTATCCCGGCTTTCATCGTCAATATTGTAAAAAACCATAGGAATTCCCAATTCCTCGGCTCTGTCTACCAGCTGCATGATTATGGACTCCGGCTCTCCCACAACTGCCATCCCGTCACAGGACAACTCCTCAATCAAGCGTTCCCCCTCTTCTTTCGTCAGTGGATTTTCCCGATCCATCGTGTAAAAATCCACTCGTACCCCCAGTTTTTCCAAATCCTTTGCCTTCTCCTGAGCGCTCTTACGAATCTCCTCATGGGCAGGAGCCGTCTCTCCCTTGATGGAGCAGAATACCAGTTGGAGCTTTTTCTTCTTGGCTGCCAGAATCTGCCCCGTCTCATCCGGCCGGTAATCCAGTGCCTTTAAAGCCATCCTCACTCGCTGTGCCGTCTCCGGCTTCACTGAGCCGCTCTGATTTAACACTCGGTATACGGTCTTTCGGGATACTCCCGCCTTTTCTGCCACTTGTTTTAATGTCGCCATGTTTTCTTCCTTTTCAAATGCATAAAAGATACTGTCAATAGAAAATTATACCCTAATCTTCCATTTTGTGCTATACTAAGTTTCGCAGGCTTTCATTGCCGTTTTTTGGCACTGCCGCGAATGGTGAGGTAAAGATTCCTATTTTTACAGAAAGGACAACGAATTATGGAAATAAGAAGAGCAAAAGAACAAGATATGGACAAAATCAACGATCTGCTGCTTCAAGTCTGTCTGGTACATCACAAAGGACGTCCTGACTTATTCAAATACGGCGCAAAAAAATACTCCGATGAGGAATTAAAGGCTATCATCCATGATGATTCCCGTCCCATCTTCGTAGCCGTAGATGAACATGACGCTGTTTTAGGATATGCTTTCTGCATCTTCAAACAATTTGTGAATGACAATATCCTGACTGACATCAAAACCTTATATATCGATGACCTGTGTATAGATAAAGCCTTGCGAGGACAGCATATCGGAAAACAGCTCTATGAGGCCGTTCTTGATTTTGCAAGAACAAGCGGATGTTACAATGTAACCCTAAACGTATGGAGCCTCAATGAATCCGCCATGAAATTCTATGAGGCCTGCGGACTGAAGCCTCAGAAAGTAGGCATGGAAACCATCCTGTAAGTTCTCATCAGGACAGCATAGTGTGCATTTTGCACACTATGGCCCGGCCGTCACTCCTTGTTCTCCCCCATAACTCACACTGCATCCATTCTTATTGTTGATAGAACTGACCGACATATTGCTTCCGCTGTCCGAGGGATAAAACCAGATCAGCCCTTCTCCAAAGGAGATCATTCCATCCTGACAGAACAATTCCTGTTCGGCCTGGGCGTCCAGTTCCGCCTTGAACGCCTCCGAAAAAATCTCATCATAATAGGCCAGAAAACCAACTGCATCCTGAACCTCATAAGATCCGGAGGACACTGTCACGGTTCTGGGATACGCAATCCGGGAGGCTATGGCTTCTCTGCTGTCATTCATTACATCCTCGATGAAACTGATCCGTCCATGCTCCGCCTCTTCTCTTGACATTCCGCATTGCTGATAAAACATATCATCTGCAGATATAGATTCTTCTGTTTCACCGCCAGGCAGTTCATCCTGCAGGCCGGTTTCGGACTCGTCAAGTCCACCAACGCCGGTAGTCTCCCCATCCCCAAGGCCTTCCGATGTCTCTTTAAAATCGTCTGCCTGTGTTCCATGATTCTCTTCCCCGGTTCCTTCCATCCGGGCTGCCGTCTCTTTTTCTTGTTCCGGCTGCGAAGGAAGGGAACTGCTTCTCCCGGCTGCCCCAGTGGTTTCATCAAGTGAAATCGGCTCATATTTGGCCCCGCAGCCTCCGCAGCAGGCGGCCACAGCCAAGACAGCAGAAAGCCACATACATGCTGCTGTTTTTCTATACATTTTCTTCATCTGTCTTTCCTCCCTGATGTCCGTTTATAAAACCGACTGTCATTCTCTCTCCCAGCCGGTCAGCCCACCCTTCTGCAAAGCAGAAAGAATAAGGAACCCCATATTTGTCACGCAGCTCTCTATACCTTCTCAAATTTGCCCATATGGCAGACGGAATCCCGATCACCGGCAAATACAACGGCCCCAGCATAAGAGACTGGAACGTATGACCGTACTCATGAATCATCAGCCTGTCCGTCATCCCCAACCGGTTGTCCTCTCTGTCCGGTGAAAAAATAAACAGCCCAAGGGAAACGCCGTCATCTCTTTTCCATCCTGTATGGACAGCACCGCCAAAGAATCTGTGACGGCATCTGCAATATCTTAAAAATAATAGAAAACCTGCTGCAGTCTGTACTGCTCCCCATGTACATTGAAGAAAAATATAAATGAATATTCCTATCTGCCTTTTCATCATACCAATGCCATAAAAACAGCAAAGAGGCGCCCAGACTTCGTCCCTTCAATTCTGTCATAGCTGTTATGCTTAACAGTAATCACAAAGAAACTGCTGGCTGCAGCGCCTCCTCAACAATCATGATCCCCCAGGACCGCCGTCACTTCACGATCCGACAACCGTAATCCGTTAATCTATACGATCTGATGTTTTGCAATATATACCGGGAACGTATCGGTTCCCCTTACTTCCTTATCCGCAGTAATGGTTACACGCTTGTCGGAAATCACATATTCCACGGATGCTCCGGCCTCTACAACCGTATCCTGCATGAGAACACAGTTCTTCACCTTAGCGCCCTTTCCTACCTTTACGCCGCGGAACAGGATACTGTTCTCCACTTTCCCTTCGATGACACAGCCGTCAGAGGTCATTACATTCTTCGCCCTGGCCTCTCCGATGTATCTGGTAGGATTATCGTCACGAATCTTCGTGTAGATAGGATTGCCGGAGAACAGTGCATCCAGATTCTCCTCATC
>CAYWRB010000035.1:11283-13152 GCA_964460025.1 uncultured Hungatella sp. | reverse complement strand
AGCTATCTGGAAGCCAACCCGGAAATGATTCAGAAGTTTACCAATGCCATCCAGAAAGGCATTGACTATGTAAACTCCCACTCTGCCGAGGAAATTGCCAAGGTAATTCAGCCTCAGTTTAAAGAAACGCCTTTGGAAAATATTACGAAAATAGTAGAGCGGTACAAATCTCAGGATACCTGGAAGGAAGATACCGTTTTTGAGAAGGAAAGCTTTGAGCTTCTCCAGAACATCCTGGAAGAGGCCGGTGAACTTCCTGGCCGTGTTCCCTATGAGGACCTGGTAACCACCGAATTCTCTGAAAAAGCGGCCAAACAGCATTAGCAAACAAAAGGTATACAAAATGCCAGAATCTCTCTGCCATGAAAGATTCTG
This sequence comes from uncultured Hungatella sp., assembly GCA_964460025.1. Classification (GTDB taxonomy): domain Bacteria; phylum Bacillota; class Clostridia; order Lachnospirales; family Lachnospiraceae; genus UBA3402. The sequence goes on along the minus strand of CAYWRB010000035.1, from coordinate 12,777 downwards.
GCATTAACCTGCTTTTCAAACTTCATTTTACACAGGTTGCTGATTATCTGATAACGGCGGCTTTTGATAAAGTTTCCTTTCAATACATTTCTTTTCGAAAGCAATCTGTTTTTTGATTTTTTCATAACCGCCGTCGCTGTCTGCCAGCTCAAGCCTTTCAAGTAAATCCAGCTTATCCAGCAGATTGACATTAATTTCCTTTTCCCCCGGCATATAATCACCTCATTTCCACACAGCTTTTACAATGCAGTTACTGTTTATATTATAATAGAGGGATTAAACCGTGTAAAGACTTTATTTAATATCTCATCAGTCTCTTTCCCTAGATTATTACTGTTCCCTGGTTCCCAGTAAACAGTAACCCCAGATTCTCAGCATCTTCTTAAAATAATCCTTATAAGAGGCCGCCTCCATGCTTCCCGCAGTCAGCACGGAAATCTCTCCCAGCTTTTTCCCGTTAAGCCAATACTCCAAAGTTCCCGCCTTCTGTCCCAGTTCTACCGGTGCGGTCAAGGACGGCTCCAGCAGCAAATTTCTCTCCACCTTGGAAAAATCTTCTCCGTTCAGACCCAGGTAAGAAAAAATACCTCCATATTGAAGAGGCACCTGCTCCTCCACCCCGTTGTCTACGGTCATCATAGGAAGGGCCGGCGGCTCTTTATCCTCATAGACTCTGCAGTTGGCATATCCGTAGTTTAAAAGCGTATTGGCATCCGCAAACCGGATTCGGTAGTCCGGGGCTGCCATGACCGCTGCTATGAGGCGGACTCCGTCCTTTTCCGCCGTAGCTGACAGACAGTATTTTGCGATAGAGGTAGAACCGGTTTTTAATCCGGTAACCTTAAAATTGGTAGCCATCTTTAAAAGCTTGTTGGTATTGGCCAGCCCAAATTCCTTGGTTCCCTGCTTGGTCACATGGGTAATGGTGTCCATCCAGATGGTAGAATAATTATGTATCTGCGGATAATGGTTTATTAATTCCCTGGACATGATGGCAATGTCTCTGGCAGAGGTCACATGGGCCTGGGATTCCGTCAATCCGCAACAGTCCTCAAAGTGGGTACTGGTCATCCCCAGTCCCTGAGCCCTCTGATTCATCATGTCCACAAATGTTTTCTCATCTCCGGCAATATATTCTGCCATGGCAACGCTGGCATCATTTCCGGAAGCAACCACAATACATTTAATCAGTGTCTCCACGGTCTGCACTTCTCCCTCCTCCAGAAACACCTGAGAGCCGCCCATGGACTTGGCGTAAGCACTGGTAGCCACCTGGTCTGTCATCTGTATTTTTCCGCTTTCCAGCGCATCAAAAATCAGGATTAATGTCATAATCTTTGTGATACTGGCCGGACTTCTCTTTTCGTCCGCATTTTTCTCATAAATAACCTGGCCCGTAGATGCCTCCATCAAAATCGCTGACGGAGAAGAAATCTGGGGGCCGCCTGTCTGGACTGCGGATTGAGATTCTGTTCCCTGGACAGCGTTTTCCTG
>CAYWRB010000035.1:0-11183 GCA_964460025.1 uncultured Hungatella sp. | reverse complement strand
GGCCGCCTGTCTGGACTGCGGATTGAGATTCTGTTCCCTGGACAGCGTTTTCCTGACCTGCGGACTGGGATTCCGTTCCCTGGACAGTGCTTTCCTGACCTGCGGACTGGGACTCCGTTCCCTGGACAGTGCTTTCCTGGCCTGCAGACTGAGATTCCGTTCCCTGAGAGGCGCTTTCCTGACCTGAAGCCTGAGGTTCCGTTCCCTGAACAGTGCCTTCCTCTCCTGCCGACTGAGATTCCGTTTCCTGGGAGACTCCTTCCTCTCCTGAAGACCAGGACTCCGTTCCCTGCTGCCCTGTCTCCTGTGTCCCCGCCCCCCGGCTCTCCGCCTCCTGTACCGTCCCTGCCCTTGCTGCTGCCTCCACCACACCGTCGCCGTCCTGGAGCGTCGGTTCCGTATACCGTATAAATTCCTCCCCGCTGTCCTTTGCTGTTTTCATCCCCTCCAGTCTCCACAGCCCGCTGGGCTCTGCCTGGAAACCGGTCTGTGCGCCGGAGCTTATAGGATTCAATGCCATCAATCCGAGAGAACATGCGGTAATCCACGCAGTCACTCTGCCTTTTGCCTGTTTCATCATATCCTCCAAATCCAATTCTCATACTAATGTATGGGCAATCCTCTCCCTTATATTCCAACACTGAATAAAACCGTAAGAAATCTTAAGGGAAAGGACATATGGAGCATCAAAAAATTATGATAGTATACACTATAAATAACTAATGACTTCATGGACACATCAATTGTTTGACTGCAAAGGGCTGCATCCAAAGCCGGAAAGGAATGAATTGCATGAAAAATTACAAAAAAAATACCGTAACCATTGCCGCGTTTACCATTTTCCTGTTACTTGCAGGCTGCTCTGCCTCCTTAGATACATCAAAAGAAACAGAGGCCTCATCTGCCGCCTTCAATACTCCTGCCGCGCCGGCCGTTCCTTCCTCCTCAGAAGCCGATGCCGAGACAGAGGATTTTCCGAATACATTTTTTACATTTCAAAATCCTGACATGATAAATCAGAATCTGTTAACAGACTGCATCGACTATGCTGTCTTAGTTGAAAGCTACCTTAAGGATTCCACATTCACTCCTTTGGAAAGCAGCCGGACAGATGCCCTGTCCCGCCAGTTAGGCGGACATTATGAGGTGGCCGGTCGGACAGACGGTAAGGGGAGAGAATATTATCTGGCTCTGCGGCGCGCAGATGCACCAGATTATGAAGACTTTTATGATTTATCCGTCAGCTATACCGATGGCGGGACCCCGTCGGAGCCAATCTGCGAAATCGGATATTATAATGAAAACATGGATTCCGTAGTTTTATACCAGATTGCGGATTTCTCCGTAAATAGTTTCAGAGACGGCAGCAACGTAGAGTCTCTTGACATGTTCTGCTTCGTTCCCTGCAATTTGGCTGATGACACCGCCTTCCTTTACGCTTTCGGTGAAAGCGGAAGGATGCAGCTGGATTTTCTGAACGAACACCCAGGACTTTTCTTCCCTGCTGAAGATACCGGTTCCTCCATCGATTTTCTCTACCAGGACCAGGACACGGTAAAATTCTGGTCCGAACCATATCCATGCCATATTTCCTTAGACGAAAAGGATACGGACACTTTAAAACAGCTGTTTAAGGAACCAAAAAAGCAGCCGGAATTTCAAACGGACTTTGAAAACCGGAGCCAAATCCTTGATTATGTGAGAACCCTCGATTCTTCCATCCGCACTACCGGAGCCAGATTTTCTATGGAAGGCAAAACTTATGAACTTTTAGGAAGTCAATCCGGCACCGGATACATGATATCCTACGACACATCTGATATGGGAGGAAAGACGGCCCATCTGGAATATAATCAGCCGGTTTTCTCCTACATCATTGACAAAATAAAGAACACGGTCGGCGTAGATTACGGCAGCTTTTCCGACACATGGTTTGACATTCCTCTCATAAGTGCTACCCTGGACTTTCCGAACCTTACCGTGTCAAAAGACGGAAACCAGACATTCTGCGTACGCTCTCAGACTGTCATGGAACCGGAAAAATTAGCCCGGCTGGCCCAGCTTTTAAAACAGGCTGTAAACGGTCCTGAAACTCTGTCCGCCTGCCCTTATACAGGAATTTTAAACCTTACCCGTGAGGACGGGGAAACCCTGCAAATGTTTGTCGCCAGTGACTCCTGCGACTCCGTTACCTATGAAGGAAGAATCGGCTTCGAGTATGGAAAACAGGAATATTTGGCCGACATTTTCGACAATGCCATGGCTGCAGAACAATAAACTCGCAATACTGTCTATTCATAAATCATGCCCTTATTTGTAGATAAGAAATGCCTAAATCTGCCTAAAAAAACGGTATTATCAGACACAATTCAGATTATTTACGGAAAATATTAAAAATATTACAGGTTGGTGTCAAATATTAACTGAATATTTTCGTCTTTAGGCATTTACATTTTCAGCTGACCTATGCTATACTAAATACCATCACACAGTTCGACAAAAACTGTCAAATATCGAGGTACACCATGAAGCCATATAATTCACAACGAGCCTATCATCACCGGCAGGCCCAGCGCAGAAAAAGAAAGCTGCAGCAGAAACTGCCCATTATGTTCTTGAGTATTCTGCTGATTCTCGTCCTGGGAGCCGGTTTTATTATCATAAAGAATCAGTTAAGCGGTCTGAAACACCGTTCCGACACCTCTCTGGCCGGCAGCACAGGCGAAGGGGAGTCCGGAGCCGGAATCATGTCGGAAGAGTCCGTAATACAGGAATCTCCTGGGGAAACATCCTCTCCCATGACCATTGATTTGACCTCGGAAATTGATAAAATTCTGATGGAAGCAGAGAAAGCTGCTTTATGTTATGACTATGACAAGGCCATTGAGCTGCTGCAGACTTCCGGTTATCAGGGAACAGACACACAGATTGACCAGGCTGTCTCTCAATATGAAGAAATTCGGAATTCTCTTAAGCCTTATGACTTAAATAAAATTACCCATGTATTTTTCCATACCCTTGTGATAGATGAGAGCAAGGCATTCGACGGCGATTCGGATGAAAGCGGCTACAACCAGGTCATGACCACCAAGGATGAATTCCTGAAAATTCTCCAGTCCATGTACGACAAAGGCTTTGTCCTGGTACGTCTTCATGACATTGCTTATGAGGTCACCGGGGAAGACGGCACGGTTCATATGGAGCGGGGGAATATCCTTCTTCCGGAGGGCAAAAAAGCTTTCGTCATGTCTCAGGATGACGTGTGCTACTACAAATACATGGAGGGAGACGGCTTCGCATACCGTATGGTTATCGGGGAGGACGGAAAACCAACCTGCGAGATGAAAATGGAGGATGGAAGCATTTCCACCGGTCCCTATGATTTGGTTCCCATTCTGGAGGATTTTATAGAGGAACATCCTGATTTTTCCTACAAAGGAGCCCGGGCTGTTATTGCCTTTACCGGGTACGAGGGCATTCTGGGATACCGCACAGCTTCCTCCTACAGCACGTCCCCTACCTATGACCAGGACTGCCAGGATGCTGCCGCCGTGGCACAGTGCCTTCGGGACAACGGCTGGGAGCTGGCGTCCCACAGCTGGGGACACAGAGATTTGGGGAAAATCGAGTATGAAAAATTTGTCACGGATTCCAACAAGTGGGAAAATGAAGTAGAATCCCTTATTGGTCCTACGGATATCATTCTCTTTCCTTTCGGCGCGGATGTAGGCGACTGGCATCCATACACCCATGAGAATAACCGTTTCCAATACTTGTGGGATTTAGGATTCCGCTATTTCTGCAATGTAGACTCCAGCCCATACTGGATACAGATTGGTACGGATTTTGTGAGACAGGGCCGGCGCAACTTAGACGGCTTCAGAATGTGGAAGGACATCGAGGCAGGCAGCGATACCTCCAAACGGAAACTGGACGATTTGTTCCGTGCCGAAGACGTATTCTCTCCCAACCGCCCTACTCCGGTGGTTTGGGAATAGAGTTTGCCTACATTGATAGGTACAACAAGCAAAAATAAATAAGCCTACCTTGTGCCGAGACAGGTAGGCTTTCGTCATTCTCTGTAAAAGAATTTAAAATTTTGTGTAACCTTACCGTTTAGCCCAGCGTTCCTTCATCACATACGCCGCATCCTTAGGCTGCCGGTTCCTTGTAAAAATCCCCTTCTTATTTCCGTTGACACGCATAATCCCCTCGGATGCCTGGAAATCCGCAAAGTTCCACACCAATTCCCCCTGAACAAAAGAGAATTTATCGAAAATCTCAAAGGTCTTCTCCAGATACCGGTTCTGGTACTCCTGGCTCCACATCACACCAGGCAGCTTGTGCTCGGATGCCAGAGTATCGGTTCCAAACTCCGTAAACACAAAGGGCACATGGAGTTCCTTGTCTTTCCAGGCCGTCATTTCCTCTATGAATTCCTCCATAGCGTCATCAATCTCCGGCCCGCCGCTTATATACCATCCATAATACCGATTCAGGCAGACAAAATCCAGCAGCGGGTAGCATTTACATTTTTCAGGCGAACTGTTCTTCTCCAGCGCGCCTGTCAGGGGACGGTGCTGCGGATCCAGCGTCCTTGCCCAGGCAAAGACATCGGAAAAATACTCTCTGGACGCCTCGCTGGTAGTCTCCGGCTCATTAAACAGGCTGAAGGCAAACACCGAAGGGTGATTCTTATCCCGCAGAATCATCTCCTCCACCTGTCTTTTATGATTCTCCTTAAGCTTCGGCACTGTAGGCGCTTCAAAGAAGTATGTAAACTTTCCGGTTCCGGCATCGGCAAAATTTGCGAAGGAGCGCATCATGCCCACTGCCGGCACCTCATCGATAACCAGGAAGCCTTCCTCATCCGCCATCCGATACCATTCCTCCGCGTAAGGGTAATGGCTGGTTCTGAAACAATTGGCTCCGCTCCACTTCATACACTCGAAGTCCCGTTTGGCCACCGCCCAGTGAAAGGCCTTTCCGATTACCTCAAAATCCTCATGCTTTCCGTAGCCCTTCAGATAGACCTGCTTTCCATTGATGAGAATCTTTTCCCCTTCCACCGCAACGGTCCGGATTCCTATTCTGTCCTCATACTCATCCTTTTTTCTGCCGTCCTCAAAAAGTTCTATCTTAAATGTATACAAGTAAGCATTCCGCACTTCCCACAGACGGGCGTCCTTCACAGACAGGGTGCCTTTCGCGCCTTCCCCGCAGGCTGCCAGTCTTCCGTCCCCGTCATAGAGGCTGACTTTGATATCCCCCTCCCCGCCGTATACGGTCTCATAATGAATCTTCGCATCCCGGCCATCCAGTTCATAGGTTACCGTGTAGTCCGTGACAGCCTCCTTTGGAATCTGAAGAAGATACACGCTGCGGTGGATTCCGCCATAATTATAAAAATCAAAATAGGGCTTTGCCAGTTTTCTTCCCGATACCATAGTCTTTACCGAGCCGCAGGGCAGGGTCGCCTCGCTTATCTCATTGTTGGCCCAGACCACCAGTCTGTTGGGCTCCCCCTTCCTCACCACATCCGTGACATCGCAGACCACCGGCAGAAATCCGCCCTCATGCTCTCCCACAACCTGTCCGTTTACATAGACCGCCGCCCGGTGGGTAATACTGCCGAACCGCAGAACATACGCCCTGTCCTGCTCATCATCCGGACAGTAAAACTCTGTCTCATACCAGAAATCACCGCAGTAATCCCGTTCCTCCTCTGAGGTAAATAAGTCGGCAAAGGAAGCGGGTACCGGCATGGAAATGGCATCCGGTAATCCCTTTTCATACCAGCCTTCCTCCTTTCCCACAGCCTTTGAATCAAAGCGAAATTTCCACAAACCGTCCAAGGTTGTTCTGCTCCTGAATCCATTGACACATGGATACAATTCTGAATAGGTTACCATAAGTTTCTTCTCCTCCTTCTATGCTTTCTGCCCCAATATCCGGCCGGGCATGATTGACCTGTCATTAACAGTATAGCATAATCCGAAAGATTTCCAAACATATAAATCTCTTTTCACAGCCATTCTGTCCTGTGCCGCAGAATATTCCCCTTTTTGGCCTATTTTCTCCTCCAGAACGGACGGTATTTTATCTCGTCGTTCTTGTGGTACAGACCGATTCCAAGGAAATTGTGAATCATGGTAATGATTGGGCACAGCATAGGCAGGAAGGTAAACGGTATAAACTGTTCCACCGTAACGCCGCCAAGTACGACTCCGTAACCGATTACCCATGCACTCCACGGAATAATGGCCGCCACCATGGTTCCCACATCCTCCAGGGTACGGGACAACACACAGCGGTGAATATCCATATCATCGCACACATCCTTGAAAGCAACCGCCGGAATGGCAATGGCCGGATACTGGCCGCCGATAAGGCATATAATCAGGCTGGATACCCACACCCCCAGGAGAATGGTTCCCGGAGTATTTAACTTTCTGGAAAGCTTATTCACCAGCACGGTAAGCACATTGGATTCTGAGAACAGGCCGCTTAACATCCCTAACACCAGCAGAATTCCCACAAGAGAAAGCATGCTGGAAAAACCGCCTCTGTTTACCAGGGAATCCACAGCCTCAACTCCGCTTTCAATGGAAAAACCGCTCATAATGTAACCCAGATTCTCCACAAATCCCCGTCCCTGGAAAATCATGGACCAGATAATGCCGCTTCCGATTCCCACGCCGAAGGCGATAAACGCCGGAACCTGCCTGACGCTTAATACCAGAACAAGCACAACCGGAATGATGTGAAGCAGGCTGATGTTGAAGCTGGAGGAAAGTCCGTCAGACAGCTGGCTGACCGCGGCCACATCAATATTGCCGGAAGCGTTCAGACCCAGTATCGTATAGATTACAAGGCAGATAAGGGTTCCGGGAATGGTGGTGTACCACATGGACTTTATGTGGGTAAACAGGGGAACCTCGCAGGAAGAGGAGGCCAGCAGTGTGGTATCCGAAAGAGGGCTCATCTTATCTCCGAAGAAAGCCCCGGAAATAACTGCGCCTGCAGCCATGGCAACGGGGATTCCAAGTCCCTCGGCCATGCCGCAGAGAACCACGCCGATGGTGCTGATAGCGCCCCAGCTGGTGCCGGCGCAGACCGCCATGAATGCCGGAAGAATAAAACAGATTGGCAGAAACAGATTGGGGGTAATAATCTTCATACCATAGTAAAGCAGGGTGGGAATCGTACCGGATGACATCCACACAGCCACCATACAGCCGACTAAAAGCATAATCATGGCTGCCGTGGCAATCTGACGGACACCCTCAGACATGGCCTTGTCCACATAGGACCAGTCAAAGCCCATATAGAAGCAGAAACCAATCATCACAAACAAGGCTGCCAGCGCTCCGATGGTAACATCCGCCCCCATTGCAATCAAGACAATCAAAACCATAATCGGTGCAAAAAATCCCGCCAGTGCACGGCCGGTAGTCATTTCTTTTTGTTTTTTAGACTTCTTCTCGCTCATTTTTCTTTCCTCCATTGGTAAATTTATATAACCCGGGACTCATGAAAAGCCGCCTTAATCCTCTCCAGAGCCTCTTTTAATACCTGATTGGTAACGGCGAAATTGATTCGTATAAATCCTTCTCCCTCAGGTCCGAAATTCTCTTCTCCGTCGTCCAGATGAATATGTGCCTTCTCCATAAAGAAACGGTCCAGATTCCTGGTTCCGATGCCCGCCTTCCGGCAGTCCAGCCACAGAAGGAAGCTGCCCTCCGGTACATAGGGGATGAGAGGCAGGTGATTACTCTCTATAAAATCCAGTATCTCCTGAAGATTCGTTTTCAGATAGGAGGTCAGCTCCTTCATCCACTCATCCGCCTGCCCCTTCATGATGGAAGTAACGGCGGCGATAGCAAAGCTGTTGACCGCATAACCGAAGGAATACGCCTGAATCTGCCCCATCCATGCTTTTCTCATCTCAGGCTCCGCCACGGTTATAATGGCATGAGGCAGGCTCATAATATTAAAGCCTTTGCTGAGACTTACAATCTGAATACTGATATCCTGGGCCTCCCTGCTTACCCCCAGAATCGGTATATGCTTATGGCTTCCGTAGAGAACCAGGCAGTGGACTTCATCCGAAACAATCTTTACATGATTGGCATAGCAGATATCCACCAGGCGTTCCAGCTCCTCCCTTGTGAACACCCGGCCCGTAGGATTATGAGGATTTACCAACAGATACATGGAAGGATGATATTTCCTAATCTTTGCCTCAAAATCCTCAAAATCGATTTCATACCTGCCGTTTACCGGCTTCATGGGATTGGCAATCATTTTCTGCCCGGCTCCCTCTACGGCCCACTTAAGAGGCCCAAACACCGGTGTCTGCACCAGAATCCCATCCCCCGGCTTTGCAAAAATGCCAAGAGCCATCCGCACCGCGCCGATGGTGCTTGGAACATTGCTCAGCCATTCCTTCTTCACCTTAAGTCCGTAGTTTCTCTCATACCAGCCTGTTACCGCATCATAATACTCCTGGGTGTGCTGCCTGTAATTGTAGCAGTTCTCCTCCGCAATGGGCACCAGCGCTTCCCGGATACAGGGCGCGCAGGAAAAATCCAAGTCTGCGGTTCCCATACCGATTACGTCCCCCGGCATATCCGGCATGTCCCAGCGGTATGAACCATTTCCCCGATGGTTCAGGGTCGTGTCAAAATTGTATTTCATTTCTCTTCCTTTCCCCCTTCCGGCTTCCTCACGTTCTCAGCCGGAAAAGCTTTTATTTATGATTTATGCTTCTCGCAAAAAATCCGAAACCGTTCTGCTCCCTCCTGCAGATTCTCCCTGGAAGCAGCCAGATTAAACCGGATAAAGCCTGCCCCGCCTTTTCCCAGGGCATAACCGCTTTCCACCACCATATGCACCTCCTGCTCCATGAGATAGCTGATTGTCTGGGGACGCAGCTTCAAGGCATTCATGTCAATCCAGGCAAAATACGCCGCTTCCGCCTTCATAACCTTACATTCCGGTATATAGGTTTTAAAATACTCCGTAATAAACCGATGATTTTCTGCGATTTCCTCCATCAGATTTGATAGCCAGGAATCGCATTCATTCAGTGCCGCGGTAACTGCCGCAATTCCCATAATATTCTGTCCATAATCCAGATTCATTGCCGTCAGTGCTTCCCTGTATCTCTTGTATATCTCCGGGTTTTCCGCAACGAGAAAGGCGTGTCTGAGACCTGCGGTATTGTATGCCTTGCTGGCAGAATACAAAGTAACCGTGCGGTAAGACACCTCTTTGGACAAGGATGCCATGGGCGTATATACCCTTCCCGGAAACATCAGGCCGCAGTAAACGTCATCGGACAAAATGTACACCTGATAATTCATACAGAGGGCCGCTATTTTCTGCAGTTCTTCCTTTGTCCAGGCCCGTCCCACAGGATTATGAGGGTTGCACAGCCACAAGACTTTTGTGCCGCTGGCAAGACACGCTTTCAGAGAATCAAAATCGATTTCATAGTTATGGTCTTTTATAACCAAAGGACATTCAATTACCTTCCGGCCGTTTAAGTCAATCATTTCCCGAAAACAGAAATGAACCGGCGTCAGAATCGTCACCTTATCCCCCGGTTTTGTCAGTATATGCAGGATATTCCATGCCGCCATATAAACTCCGGAATTCTGTGCCACACAGCAACGGGCATCGATATCCCATGATGCGGTGCGCAGCAGCCAGTTATGAATGGCATCATAATACGCGTCCGTTATCATGGGATAGCCCAGGTGTCCTCTGTCTATCACATCCCTGAGGGCAGAAAGAACCGGCTCCGGAGACCGGTAATCCATATCAGCCGTTCCGAAGCAGAGTAAATCCTCACAGGGCATTCTCTCCTGTTCATATTCCCACTTAAGTCTTGCCAGGCCCTCCCCTGATGCAATGGTCAATTTCTGATTGCTCATATCACTCCCCCGTTTCTTAATCATATTATACAGACTGAAATATATTAATGTCAATATGAAATAATTCATTCAAAAACCGCCGTTTATTTCATTGAAAATTTACCCTGTGCATGATAAAGTATTCCTATACATACGTTCTCACAGTCTCTTTGTATCCGATTTTGTGAGATAATTTTAAGAGTATATCCGTATACAAATCAGGGAGGAAACCATGAAATACACCAAAACAGACCGCTTAATTTTAGACTCCTACGCCGCCATGATAGAGGGGCTATCCACTTATCTGGGCTCCGTTTACGAAATCAGCCTCCACAGTCTGGAGGATTACAACCATTCCGTGATTAAGATTATGAACGGATACCACTCCGGACGCACGGCCGGTGCTCCCCTTACGGACCTTGCCCTGAACATGCTGAAGCGAATCCATGACCAGGGCCTTTCCTCCACAGAAGAATTTACCTCTTACAAGGCGGTTAATCCCGTAGGAGAACATTTAAAATCCTCCACCATCCCTATCCTGGGCGAGAATAACCGGGTTATCGGCATTCTGTGCATCAACCTTTATCTGGACTCTCCCTTTCCGGAGATTCTGGACTCCCTCACAGGAACCAGGAACCAGGATACGGAGCAGGAATACTTTGCAAGCGATATGAGCGATGCCCTCACCAAATCCATAAACGATGCGCGCAATCAGGTCATGTACAACAACAATATTTCCGCAGTGAACAAAAACAAGGAATTAATCCGCATTCTTCACGAAAAGGGAATTTTCCGCATCAAAAATTCAGTCTCCCATGTGGCAGATGCACTGGGAATCTCTAAAAATACGGTTTATCTTCATTTGCGGGGGATTGAAAAGGAAAATGAGGAATAAAAAGAGGCCTTCTTTCCCAAAATTATCTAAAGAGTAGGGAAATTCCTACTTTCCATGTTTCAGAAAGGTGGTGTAAAATCATGCTAGCGAATACGTTTGTAGAGAATGCAAGGGTCAGGGCAGGGGGGCGGGGCACGATTCCGAAAGACATCCGAAAGGTCCTTGGTGTGGCGAGCGGTGATCGCATTACGTTTATCGTTGAGGGAAACACAGTCCGCATTGTCAACTCTGCTGTTTACGCTATGCAGGTGCTTCAAAAAGAGATGGCCGGAGAAGCGGAACGCACTGGCTTAACCTCTGATGATGATGTCATGGCGCTTGTGAAAGAATTGAGAAACGAGGATTTCCGCTGCTCTTTTGACCTTGGA
>CAYWRB010000034.1:5323-13202 GCA_964460025.1 uncultured Hungatella sp. | reverse complement strand
CTGGCCGGGGGGCTGGAAGATTCCATGTTTGTGGAACTTTTAAAAAAGATAGAGGAGAGGGAAGAGGCCTGGGGAGGGAGGAAACATGGAAGCAATCAATCAAGCGTATGAAGTATTGTTGACCGGAGCACTGATTGTTTTGGCGGTCCTGATTGTTTTAAGCCTTATCCGCTCGGTGCTGGGGCCCGGAATTCCGGACAGAATCATTGCCGTCAACATGACGGGAACCATGATTATTATGGTGATTGCCATTCTGTCCGTGCTGTTGGATGAGAACTACCTGGTGGATGTGTGTCTGATTTACGCCATGATAAGCTTTCTGGGCGTGGTGGTTCTGTGCAAGGTATACACGGGAGTGTACCTTCAGAGGAAGCATATGAAGGCGGACCTTCATGCCATCGACGACAATCTGCATCACCAGGAGCATGAGATAATGGAAGAGACGAAGGAGGAGGCGTGATGGCAGGACTTTGGATTCAATGGATACTTGCGGCGGGGTGCCTTCTTATAGGGCTTATTTTTATGGTTACCGCGGTGTTTGGAGTAAACCGTTTTAAAAAGGCGCTGAACCGGATGCATGCGGCGGCTTTGGGGGATACACTGGGGATTTTGTTTGTCATCCTGGGGCTGATACTTATCCGGGGATTTTCTCTGGATTCCCTGAAATTGTTTCTTGTGATTTTATTTTTCTGGATTGCGTCTCCGGTGTCCGGCCATATGCTGAGCCGCCTGGAGGTTATGACCAATAAGGACCTGGGGGAGCTTCTTTTGATTGACAGAGAGCATAACGCCCATGAGAATGAGGGGGAGAAGAAAGATGAAAGTGTTTGAGCTTATTTTGCTGGTTGTTCTCATTGGCTGTGCCATATCCGTGGCGTGTACCAAGGATTTGCTGACATCCATCGTCATATTCATGTCTTACAGTCTGGTTATGTGTGTCATCTGGGTTCTTCTTCAATCTCCTGACCTGGCAATTACGGAAGCAGCCGTAGGGGCCGGTGTGACCAGCATTCTGTTTTTCGTGACATTGAAAAAGATACGGGCAATCAGAAAGGAGGAGCCGGATGAGCCGGAAGAAGGACAATTATGACAGCAGCCGCTGGCTGAAGTTTAAAAGATGGGTAGACGGGGAAGTGGATTTGCTGGCAGAAGGGATGGAAGCCCGGGTGCCTGATGGGAAGACGGACGGGGTTCATCCGGGTCTTGGGGAGCAGAGCCAGGACCTTTATGAGGCGGCCAGGGAAGAGGAACTGAAGAAGCTGCCGATTTTTGAAAAGGGCTATGACAAATCTGTGGACCACGGACTGGCTCTTTTTCGGAAGTTTTACCGGGTGATGTCGGTGCTTCTGTGCGGAGGGCTGATACTGGTTCTTCTGTGGACCGTAGCCTACCTTCCCATCTTCGGCAATGCCGGGAACCCGGACAACAATGAGGTGTCTGCCCGCTACATTGAGAGGGGGCTTCAGGAGACGGGAGCGGTAAACATTGTCACAGGCATGATTCTGGATTACCGTGCCTTTGATACCTTCGGAGAGTCCTGCGTATTGTTTATCGCCTCCTGCTGTGTGCTGGTGCTTCTTCGAATCGATGCCTCCAGCAAGGACAAGCATACGGAAAAGAGGCGTAAGGAGGCAGCCTATGACCGGCTGTACGAGCCGAAGAATGACATTATTCTCCAGAAGTGCGCCTGTGTGCTGGTGCCTGTTATTCTTATTTTCGGAATTTACATTGTGTTAAACGGCCATCTGTCTCCGGGGGGCGGGTTCTCAGGAGGCGCGGTTCTGGGCTCCGGGCTTATTTTGTATCTGAATGCATTTGGATTTAAAAAGACGGAACGGTTCTTTACGGAAAAGGTGTACCGCAGGACCACTCTTTGCGCCCTGACCTTTTACTGTCTGGCCAAAAGCTATTCCTTTTTCACGGGAGCCAACCACTTAAACAGCGGAATTCCTCTGGGAACGCCGGGAGCAATCTTAAGCAGCGGCCTGATTCTGCCTTTGAATATCTGCGTGGGTCTGGTGGTGGCTTGTACCATGTATGCATTCTATACCTTGTTCCGGAAAGGAGGAATGTAAATGCTGCAGCATATGTTTTTAAATATGGAAGAAACAGTGTCCGTAATCCTGTTCGGAATCGGATTTACCATACTGCTGCTTCATCAGAATCTGATTAAAAAAATTATGGGAATGAATATTATGGATACGGCAGTGTATTTATTTCTGGCTGCCAAGGGCTATATAAACGGCCGCATGGTTCCTATCGTAGTGGACGGTATTCAGGATGTGTCGGCATACATCAATCCGGTGCCCAGCGGCCTGGTTCTCACAGGCATTGTGGTATCGGTCAGCACCACCGCTTTGATGCTGGCTTTGACCATCCGTCTGTATGAGCGGTATGGTTCTCTGGATTTGGACCAGATTTTGATACGGGTGAAGGAGGAAGAAAGGACATGAGTTTTGTGCAGAATTTTCCCTTTTTCTCCATCATCCTGGCCATGTTTTCCGGAATCGTGTCTTCGGTGCTTCCCAGGAAAACAGCCAGGAATCTAAGCCTGGTTGTCATTGGGGTTACTGGCCTTATGTCGGCGGCGGTTCTTTGGTTCTGTATGAAAACAGGGGAAAGTTATACCTACATGATGGGGCATTTTCCGGCACCATGGGGCAACGAGATTCGGGCCGGAGTGCTGGAGGGGCTGACAGCGCTTCTGTTTGAGATTGTCATGTTTTTGTCGGTTGCAGGCGGCTTAAAGTATACACAGGCCGATGTGGAGGAGAGCAAGCAGAACCTGTTTTACATTATGATTGACTTGATGTTAAGCTCTCTTCTGGCACTGGTGTATACCAACGATTTGTTTACCGCCTATGTGTTTGTGGAGATTAACACCATTGCCGGGTGCGGACTGATTATGATACGTCAAAAAGGCAGGAGCCTGTCTTCGGCCATCCGGTACATGATTTTAAGCCAGCTGGGCTCCGGTCTGTTTCTCATCGGCTTAAGCCTTCTGTATGATGTGACGGGCCATCTTCTTATGAGCCCTGCCAAGGAGGCGGTGGCCGCCATTGAGGCTGCCGGCAGCTACGAGGTTCCCATGCTGGTGATTACGGCAGTGGTCAGCGTAGGTCTTGGAATCAAAAGCGGCCTGTATCCGTTTCATTACTGGATTCCGGATACTTACGGCTATGCTACTCCTACGGCCAGCGCCATTCTTTCCGGTCTGGTGTCTAAAGGATATATTTTTCTGCTGATTAAGATATTCTACCGGGTGCTGGGACGGGAAAATGTGGTGGCAAGCCATATTGTCAACGTGCTTTTTGTCTTCGGGGTGGTGGGAATGATTATGGGCTCCCTTCACGCCATTGCGGAAAAGGATACCAGAAGGATGATTGCCTATTCCTCCGTTGCCCAAATCGGTTATATCTACATGGGCATGGGGCTTGGAACCCAGGCGGGAATGGTGGCGGCAGTGTTTCACATCTTTACCCATTCCGCTACCAAGGCTCTTTTATTTATCAGTGCCGTAGGGCTCTATGAGGTATCGGGAAATAAAAAGGATTATTTAAGTCTGAGAGGAGCCGGGTACAGGAATCCTCTGGCAGGAATCGGGTTCGGAATCGGCGCCTTGTCCATGGTAGGCTTTCCCATGCTGGCAGGTTTTATTTCCAAGCTTTTGTTTGCTACGTCGGCATTGCAGAGCCCTCACAAGATGTATATTACATTGATTGCTTTGGCGGTCAGCACCGTGCTGAATGCGGTTTATTTCTTAAGGCTTGTAATCACGTTGTACCGGCCGGCAGTGTCCCTGGAGGGGCAGGAGGTTCTTGGGAGAGAGGCAAGAACGAAATCTTCCTGGAACCTTCGGCTGGCTGTCTTGTGCTTTATTGTGCTGAATGTGATTCTGGGAATGTTTTCCCAGCCCATCGTCAATGCCATAGGCCAAGGCCTTGAGATGTTTGAGTAGGAAAATTGGTAGGAGGAACAAAACGTATGAAATTGCTGTTGCCGGTAATCGTACCGATTTTGGCAGGAATTTGGGTTCTGATGTCAAAGGATATAAGAAAGAACAGAAAAATGGTGACCGGACTTTCGGCGGCGGTTCTTGCCCTGGAGGTGGTCCTTGTATTTATGGCAATCTTGTCTGAGGACAGTCTGGTATTGTGCCATCTGACCGATACCATAGATATTTCTTTTCGGGTTGATAATGTAAGCAGGCTGTTTGCCGGGCTTACCACGGTTATGTGGTTTCTGGTAGGAATCTATGCCATTGCTTATATGGAGCATGAGCGTGACGAATACCGGTTTTTCGGGTTTTATGTGATGGTGGAGGGGGTTTTGATGGGAATTGATTTCTCGTCAAACTTGATTACCTTGTATGTGTTTTATGAATTGATGACCCTCACCTCCCTTCCGCTGGTGCTTCATGAGCTGACCAAGGAGGCGGTGCAGGCAGGGCTTAAATATTTGTTTTACTCTGTGGCAGGTGCATTTCTGGCGCTGTTTGGAATCTTTTTTTTGGCCAGTGTCAGTCCGACTCTGGAATTTGCGCCGGGAGGCGTGCTGGATAGCGGGGCCATAGCAGGGAAGGAGGGGCTTCTTCTGGCTTCGGCCTGCTGTATGGTTGTGGGATTTGGAACGAAGGCGGGTATGTTCCCGCTTCACGGATGGCTGCCTACGGCCCATCCCGTGGCTCCTGCGCCTGCGAGTGCGGTCATGTCCGGTGTTATCACCAAGTCCGGTATTTTGGCAATTGTCCGTGTGTTCTATTACATCATAGGACCGGATTTGATTCGTGGCACCTGGGTTCAGACGGTGTGGATTGCCCTCTCTTTGGTGACCGTATTTATGGGGTCTATGCTGGCCTATAAGGAGCAGGTGTTTAAAAAGAGGCTGGCATATTCTACGGTGAGCCAGGTGTCCTATGTGATGTTTGGTTTAAGCCTGCTTCATCCCATTGCTTTTGTGGGAGCATTATCCCATGTGGTATTCCATTCTATTATCAAGAACGGGCTGTTTATGTCAGCCGGCGCTGTCATAGAGGAAACGGGATGGACCAGGGTGGAGCAGATGAGAGGCCTTGGAAAGGTGATGCCTCTTACGTTGGCCTGTTACACGGCAGTGTCCCTGGCACTTATTGGGATTCCGCCTGCCAGCGGATTTGTCAGCAAATGGTATCTTGCTACGGGAGCTTTAAGCTCCGGAACCGGAGTCTGGGGATTTGCGGGGCCGGTGGTGCTTTTAATCAGCGCCCTTCTGACGGCAGGGTATCTGCTTCCCATTGCCATTCAGGGATTTTTCCCGGGGAAGGATTTTGACGGTTCGGAGCTTAAGAAACGGAAATTGATTGGGAGAGAGCCTTCCCTGCTGATGCTTCTTCCCATTATGGTGCTGGCAGTGGGAGCCGTGCTTTTCGGCTGTTTTCCAGGCGGCCTGATTCAGTTTGTGGCGTCCATAGGAGATTCGGTTTTTTGACGGAGGGATGAAAGATGAATAGATTTTATCTGGCGCTGCCGGTATTTCTTCCGATTCTCTGCGGATGCTTTCTCCTGGCGTTCCGGGATAAATTTTCCGGAAAACGGGAGGAACGGCTGATGAATTTGGGAGTGGAAGGGCTGGTGATATTTAACAGCCTGATGATATTTTTGATTCTGGCGAAGCTGTACGGAGGGAATGAAGGAGAAACCATGGGGTTTACTTTGTTCCGCCTGTTTGGCAATCTGACGGTTATGTTTAAGCTGGACCGGATGGGAAGCGTGTTTGCCGGACTGATTGCCTTTTTGTGGCCTCTTGCCACCTTATATGCGTTTGAATATATGAAAGAGGAACCAAGAAAGCCGGCATTTTTTGCTTACTATACCATGACCTATGGGGTTACCGCCGGCATTGCGTTTTCCGGCAGTTTAATTACCCTGTATCTGTTTTATGAGCTTTTGACTCTGGTGACCTTTCCTCTGGTGCTTCATCCCCTGTCCAGGGAGGCGGCCCATGCCAGCCGCAAATATCTGTATTATTCTCTGGGCGGCGCCGCCTTTGCTTTTCTGGGGCTGGTTCTTGTGCTGGGCTTTTCCGCTACGGGAAATACGGAGTTTCTGGCAGGAGGCATGCTGAATCAGGAGATGGCCCAGGGACGTAAAAATATGCTTCTGTTCTTTTATGTCCTGGCGTTTTTTGGTTTCGGAGTGAAGGCCGCACTGTTCCCCTGCCACGGGTGGCTTCCCAAAGCCACGGTAGCCCCTACTCCGGTGACGGCTCTGCTTCATGCGGTGGCAGTGGTAAAGTCCGGTGCCTTTGCCATTCTGCGTCTGACTTATTTTAGTTTCGGGACCGGGTTTTTGAGAGGAACCTGGGCCCAGTGGGTGGTGATGGGGGCGGCTTTGTGTACCATTCTGTACGGTTCTACCATGGCGGTGAGAGAGGTACACTGGAAACGGCGGCTGGCCTATTCTACCATCAGCAACCTGTCCTATATTTTGTTTGGCGCTGCCGTCATGAGTCCCTTGGGGCTGGCTGCGGCTCTGTGCCACATGGCGGCTCATGCCTTTATGAAGATATGCGGCTTTTTCTGTGCCGGTGCGGTGATGCATCAGACGGGGAAGACCTACATCTATGAGCTGGACGGGCTGGGAAAACAGATGCCGGTGACCTTTGCGTGTCTTACCGTATCCAGTTTATCTCTTATGGGGATTCCCATGTTTGCAGGGTTCATCAGCAAATGGAATCTGTGCCAGGCGGCTTTTGAATACGCCGGCCAGGCAGTAAGCGCCGGTGTGCCGTGGGGATGGTTTCCCTATGCAGGGGTGGCGGTGATTCTGTACTCCGCATTGATGACGGCAATCTACATGCTGACCGTGCTGGTCAGGGCTTATTTTCCTAAGGCAGGGACGGCAGAGGGAAAGGAAGGCGGGCAGTTTCGTGACCCTAATTGGATGATGCTTTTTCCGCTGACAGTGTTTGCGGCGGTGATTTTGGTGATGGGACTTCACTCGGCCCCTTTTATGAGGCTGTTCTTATCAATAGGAGGTGAAGCGGGATGAACATGGCGGCGGACTTGATGGTACCCGGATTTTGCGGTATGGGAATGCATTTCAGGCTGGACGGATTCCGGCTGGTTTATGTCTGCATTGCAGTCTTTATGTGGGCGGTCAGCGGTGTGTTTTCCAGAGAATACATGGCTCATTATAAAAATCATGGGAGATATTATTCCTTTTTCTGGGCTACGTTTGTGGCTACGGTGGGAGTCTTTCTGTCAGCGGATTTGTATACCACCTTTATCTTTTTCGAGATTATGTCCTTTACCTCCTATGTGTGGGTTGCTTTCGATGAGCGGAGGGAAAGCTTGAGAGCGGCGGAGACCTACCTGGCGGTGGCGGTTATCGGCGGTATGGTGATGCTGATGGGATTGTTCCTCTTATATGATTTGTTTGGAACCCTGGAGATGGATAAGCTTGGGGAAATGGCAAAGGCCGTGCTGGGAGGAGGAGAGGCTCCCGGGTGGGAGGCAGAAGGAAGGATGTTTTCTTCGCCCGTGACTCAGCTTTACACGGCGGCGGCTTTGATGCTGTTCGGCTTTGGAGCCAAGGCAGGGTGTTTTCCTCTTCATATCTGGCTGCCCAAGGCTCATCCGGAGGCGCCAGCCCCGGCCAGCGCTCTGTTGTCCGGTATTCTGACCAAGACGGGAGTGTTCGGAATCATTGTCGTGTCCTGTGTTATCTTTGAGGAAAATGGCACATGGGGGCTGGTGGTTGCCGTTCTGGGATTGATTACCATGTTTTTGGGAGCATTTTTGGCGGTGTTTTCCATTAATCTGAAAAGGACTCTGGCATGTTCCTCGGTCTCCCAGATTGGATTTATTCTGACAGGAATCGGAATGTCCTGTCTGCTGAAG
>CAYWRB010000034.1:0-5313 GCA_964460025.1 uncultured Hungatella sp. | reverse complement strand
CTTTCTGGCAGTGAGAGGCGCATTTCTCCATATGGTGAATCACTCTCTGTTTAAGCTGGTATTGTTCTTGTGTGCCGGAGCCGTGTTCATGAATCTTCATCAGCTGGATTTAAATGATATCCGGGGATTCGGAAGGAAGAAGCCGGCCCTTAAGTTCTGTTTTCTGATGGGGGCTTTGGGAATCGGTGGAATTCCTCTCTGGAGCGGTTATATCAGCAAGACTTTGATTCATGAAAGCATTGTGGAGTATATGGAAATGACTGGAGGTTCCGGGTTCTGGAAAGGGGCGGAATGGGTGTTTCTGTTTACCGGAGGAATGACGGTTGCCTATATGCTGAAGCTGTTTGTGGCCGTGTTTGTGGAGGAGCATCCGACGCGTCAGGCAGAATTTGACGGGAAGCCGGCCATGAATCCGGCCAGCAGGGCGGTTCTTACGGCGGCAGCCGTGGTTCTTCCCGTATTCGGTATGACGGCTCATCTGACCATGGATAAAATCGCGGACGCAGGCCAGGGATTTTTTAACGGAGGCGGCCACGGACATGTGGTTTCCTATTTTTCCCTGGGAAATTTAAAGGGCGGATTGATTTCCATAGGAATCGGAATTTTCTTGTATGTGGCAGTGATTCGCATGCTTTTGATGGAAAAGGAGGAGGAAACAGGGCAGAGACGGTATGTGAACCGCTGGCCTTCGTGGCTGGATTTGGAGGAACTGGTATACCGGCCGGTTTTGCAGGTGGCCCTTCCGGGAATCTGCGGAGCCGTGTTTGGATTTTTGGATAAATACCTGATATCTACGCTTATGACCGTGTTTCTCACCGTGTCCACGGTGGCAGGCCGGTGTATGGACCAGGCGGTGGATGGGATTGTGCGCTTTGCCAGAGCCACTACCCACAGCCAGAAGCCGGAGCCGAAGCACCACGACAGCAATCAGGCCGCCTATGTTCTGGGACATATGATAGACAAACTGGCTGCTTTTTGGGACAGGGTACGAAGGATTGGGAAAGGAACAGGGAAGAAGGAGACCAAAGCCGGAAGAGTGTCTGTGATACCAAGGCTTATCCGGAGGGAGCAGGAGCTGAAGGTGACAGGGAAGCTGGTGGAGGAAAGCTTCTCCTTTGGACTGATGCTGTTCAGTGTGGGGCTGTGCTTGACACTGGGGTATTTGATTGTGGTGTTTTGGATTTGGTAATTTGCGTAAGGCAGTATTAATGCAATGGAGCACTAGGGTTATGTCATTAACCTTGTAGGTTACGGGATTAACCTATTGAAATCACCTGTCTTTTCCGATATGGTTATTGGGAGAGGCAGGTGATTTTTTATGAAAAAGAAAACATTTTTATCTTCTGTAATGGGGATTGCCGTCCCGGTAGGGCTTCAGTCCATGCTGCAATCCTCTTTCTCCATGATTGACCAGCTGATGGTAGGCCAGCTGGGGAGTGCGGCAGTGTCCGGGGTGGAAGTGGCAGGACGTCCGGCCTTTATTTACTCTGTGGTACTGGGAGCAGTCTCCACAATTGCGGGGATTATGATTTCCCAGTATCTGGGTATGAAAGACAGGGAGATGGCGGACCGGAGCTTATCGGTCAATCTGGCGGCGGCAGCTGCCCTTGCCCTTTTCTTTACGGTGCTGTGCGCTCTGTTTTCAAGTCAGATTGCAGGGATTTATATCAAGGATGACCCGGAAGTCCTGGCCATAGGGCAAAATTACCTGTCCTGGATTCTGTGGACT
The DNA here is from genome assembly GCA_964460025.1 of uncultured Hungatella sp. Classification (GTDB taxonomy): domain Bacteria; phylum Bacillota; class Clostridia; order Lachnospirales; family Lachnospiraceae; genus UBA3402. Next base: position 3,584 of record CAYWRB010000034.1, on the reverse strand, counting down.
TATCTTCCCATGGGCATATCCTCCATCCTGGCCGTCATGATACGGTGCATGGACCGTGCGGTCTGGCCTCTTTGGGCCGGAATTATTTCTGCAGCCGTGAATACGGGACTGAATTACGGGCTGATATTCGGGCATTTCCGGCTTCCGGCACTGGGGGTTACCGGCGCTGCCATAGCCAGCGTGATTTCCCAGCTGGTCAATCTGCTGTTGATGACGGCCGTATTTTACCGGGTTCGGCTCCGAAGGCAGGAGAAGTTTTATGTTTCTTTCTCACTGGGGAAAGACGGTTACCGGCAATATCTTATGATGCTTTTGCCAATTCTTTTTACCGAACTGTTCTGGAGTCTGGGGCAGAATGTAAATACCTTCATCTACGGACATCTAAGACAGGGCGATTTGGCCGCTATGTCCATGACAGGTCCTGTCCAGGGGCTGTTTATCGGAGCCTTAAGCGGTTTGTCCCAGGCGGCGGGAATCCTCATCGGAAGACGTCTGGGCGCCGGGGAATATGATGTAGCATACCGGGAATCAAAGAGGCTGGTGTGGTACGGCACTGCCGGCTCCCTGGTATTGTCAGTACTCCTGATTCGCTTAAGATGGGCCTATGTGCCTTTGTATAGGGTGGAACCAGATGTGCAGGCGACAGCGGCCAGAGTGCTGCTGGCTTTTGCCGTCCTGGCACCGGTGAAGGTAGCCAATATGATTTTAGGCGGAGGAATCGTGCGAAGCGGAGGAAAGACCGCCTATATCATGGTCATTGACATGGTCGGCACCTGGCTGGCAGGTGTGCCCCTGGGTCTTGTCTCCGCTTTCCTGTTCCATCTGCCTGTTGAGTGGGTCTATTTCATTCTCTCTCAGGAGGAACTGGTCAGGCTTGGTCTGACGATTCTTGTATTCAGACGCAGAGGATGGATGAATCGGTTATCCGTATCTGGGGGACCTTAAGATTTACGGGTTACCTTCATGCTTTGGACTACCAATTGCCTGATTTGTTTTCCGGCAGTTCCATGTTCTCCATAACTTTGCCATAACAGAACCTGTAATGAGAATAGCGATTGTATCAGCAATGGGGGCGGCCCAGAAAATACCTGTGACACCGCCGAAAATCGGAACGATAAGTAAGAAAATAATAAGCAGCACATCTCTTAAGATGGATAAAGGCGCTGCCGACTTTGCGTGTCCTATGGATTGCAGGAAAATAGCACAGACCTTTTGCACACATGTAAAAATAATCAGAGAAAGGTAAATGCGCAGACACAAAACGGCAAATTGTGTATAGAGTTCTCCGTCTGCACCGAACATCTTGATAAATACCAGGGGGAATGCTTCAAAAAGGACTGTGCATATCACGCAGATTATCACCGTCCATTTGATGATAAGCTTTAGCAATTCCTGTACCCTGTCAAGCCTCCTTGCACCGTAATTATATCCCACGATTGGCTGTGCCCCGGCTGCAATACCGATAGCGATATTTAAGACAATTTGAAATAGTTTCATAATGACAACAAATGCCGCCAAAGGAATATCAGCACCATAAACCGAAGCTGCTCCGTATTTTACAAGCAATATATTGTTTATGACAGTAATAATGACGATAGAAAGCTGTGTTAAGAAACTGGAAGTGCCTAAGGCCATAATACGCTTTAAAATTCCTGCATTGGGACGGAAGCTTTTAAGGGAAATTTTGAATGTCCGGCTTTTTGTTAAATAGAAAAGGCAGATAATAAAACTGACAAACTGTCCCAATATTGTTGCATATGCTGCGCCCTTAATTCCTAATCCCAAGACAAAAATCGCTACCGGGTCGCCTATGATATTGATAACCGCACCGGCCAGCATAGCGCACATGGCATAGCGGGGGCTTCCGTCTGCACGAATGACAGAAGCAAGCGTATTCTGTACCAAAGCGAAAGGCATCATAGCGTAAATAATAAAGCCGTAATCATGTGCCAGTGATAAGTTTGCATCCGTCGCTCCGATTAGGCGCAGCAGGTTATCACCACATAGATAGCTGACTGCAATAATGACTACGCCGCAAAGAAAAGAACACAAGATACTGTTTCCCACACCGGTATGAATGTCCTGTGTTTCATTTTTCCCAAAAGAAACGCTTAAATCAGCAGCCGCACCGTCACCAAAAAACAATGACAATCCCCAGCCAATAACCGTGATCGGGAAGATAACTCCCGTTGCTGCATTTCCTAAATACCCAACTCCATTCCCTACAAAGATTTGGTCTACAATGTTGTAGAGACAGGAAATAATCAATGAGAAAATACAGGGGATTGCGAATTGTTTCAACAGTACGCCCACTTTCTCTGTGCCTAAGTAGTTGTTTTGTTCCATAATAACCTCCTTTTTTACAGACAAAAACGGCACATACTTTCGCATGTGCCGCATAAAACAAACCTGCTCCACATGCAATCGATTTCTGTACCGTAATCAGATTTACGGGCCAAAGCCCTACATGTGTCGTTGAATGACCGTATTCACTTTTTATATTGATGATTGTACCAAAGCCGGCTTTCAAAAGCCGCTATTTATCCAGATAATCGCCTACGGGACTGGAATTGTACTGCTTAATCACTTTTATGATAATTGAACCGTCCGGCTGTTCTGTTTGTTCCGTAATTTTATATTGGGTGTGATTCCGCTCCAGACTTTTCTTGTATTGTTCAAGCTCCTGCACTACCTGCTTTACTGCGTAGTCATGTCCCATGTCTTCTTTCAGCATGAAATGCAAAGTCTGACAAATACAAGCTGCTTTTACTCGTTTCATGTGTTTTCCCTCCATTTTCCAAAATAAAAGTGCAGCTCATACGTAACTGGAATTACGCTTAATGGCTACACGTTGTGAGTATATTATAAAGAAAAATACTTTTCTTTTCAAAGGACATTTTAACCAAAAAAAGGCAGGCAGATAATTGTCCACATTGTCAAGTGGTGAATTCAAAATTTCAATTCTCCATTGTTTTTATATGCGGGTTTTTGTATAATCTAAATATAAAGATACTTCTTGGAGGTGATAGATATGGGGAAATTAAGAGTTTACCTAGATACCTCGGTTATTAGCCACTTACTTCAGGATGATGTACCTGAAAAAATGACGGATACCAGACAATTGTGGGAAATGTTTCGTGCTGGAAAGTATGAAGTTTATCTTTCTACTGTAACACTTGAAGAACTAAAAGGGTGTTCAGAGCCAAAGAAGAGCCAACTTTTTGATTATTTAGGGCTTATTGACTACACTTTAGTTCAAATTGATAATAGTATTGCAGATATTGCACAGCAGATTATTGAAATGGGTATACTAACACTTGACAGTTGAAAGTTTGTACCACTAAGAAGCCAGAGAATCCCAGTGTTCTTCTGACTCTTCCTGTAGTCCCTGAATTATTCGCGTTATGCATAATTCGGGCTTTTGCGCCAAAAGGCGAAAAAAATGTTTCCGGAAATAGTGCATAAGGGTTGCTTCCGAAACCCTTCCTTGGGAAGGTGTCCTCTGGTAACGGATCTGGCCAGAACTGAGCTTTCCAATATAATAAATGGAAAGGCTCTGTAGCAGCCCCATTGCAATGCAGGAC
>CAYWRB010000033.1:0-13222 GCA_964460025.1 uncultured Hungatella sp. | reverse complement strand
TCCCAGCCCACCTACCGCCAGATTACAGGGCTGGTGGTGCGGAAAAATCCGTTTATTAAGAGCACCACAAAAAAGATCAAACGCCAGGAGGCTATGGTTGACGAGCCATAGGCTTCCGAAGCGCTGTATTTGCAAAAGCGCTGTACTGCCTGTATTTTGCGGCGTTGGACAGCGCGTCAGGACATAAAGGGAAGCATACCTGCAGTAAACGCCTGGGTCAGAATGTGGGCGACGGCTTCTGCGGGTATTGCAAAATTGTCCTTGGTCCATTTGTGGAGCACGCCAAGGGTGCTGCCGATGGTACAGGCAACCATATAAGAGAGCTCCTCTTTGCTGTGGCGGGAAGGAGCCGTATTCTGTGTGACCTCTGCCACATAGCGGTGGAACATGGTCAGTGCTTTTTCAAGAAATTTGTTCCCCCTGGGGCTGCGGAGCAGATTGGCCAAAAAGGGATTGTTCATGGTGTAGTCACAGATGGTCACAAAGAACGATTTGCATATATCCGTGTTGTTTTTCGGATGGAATGTTTTCATTAGGGAAAAGATATCGTCAATGGTCTTATCTTCAATGGCAGTCACAAGAGCCGGAATGTTTTCGTAGTGGTTGTAAAAGGTGCTCCGAACGATTCCGGCTTTCTTTATCACATCGGACACGGTTATTTTTTCCAGATCCTTTTCTTTTAAAACCAAAAAAAACGCGTCGCAGATAGCCTCGTCGGCTACATAATATCTTTCGTCTTGTATTTCTTGCTGCATAGAATTCTCCTTTACTTTATCAGAGGGGGCTTTTTTCTATTTATATAAAAATTTTGGGCATTTAAGAAGGGTGAGTAAAGTACTTGCTAGAGTACTGAAACGCAGTTGTGCTTAAAGCATAATTCTAAAAAAGTATGATGGTTCTGCATTCCTATTTGAGCAAATCATAGCCAAAAGAGGAGACACGACAAACAAATGCTTTTCTTGCAAAATGGCCCGATGGGGCCTTTAATCAATGGTTTGATTTTGGGCGTGGAGGCTGCTATAGTAGGTTATTATAATGCATTACCGGGATATGTCAGCTTCCGTTTCCCATTTTTTCAATATCACAGGTATGCTTTTTTGTCTTTTTATCATAGTTAATCCCGACACAGAGAAGATTGCCGGAAAAATGTTTGATTGATTCTACATATTTCCTGTCTTTTATCTGCCTGATTGCTGTTTCAGCGGATTTATTCCATTTTAATTCAATCAGTAAAGCCGGTAGTTCAGGGCGCTCCTTTTTTGGGAGAAATACCAGATCAGCAAATCCTTTACCAGCGGGAAACTCCCTGATGGGCAGATAATAATACTGTACGGCGCTATAATAGGCCATGCTGATCACGCAGCTTAACGCATTTTCATCATTATATTGAATGACAGAAGCATAGTTCATATGGGCGGCTTCAATTGCTTCTGCCACGGCTGCGCAGTCCATAGATAAAGTAGACTGAAGCAGTTTTTCAGATCGGATCTGAAGCTCCGTAAGCTCTGTCCAATTATTATCTTCCACAGCCTCTACAAATTCACTTCGTATCTCTTCATTTGGTATAAAAGCCTTAGATGTCTTCTCATCATAAGCCAGATATCCAAGATGAATCAGAAGGGTCAGCACATCGTCCTTATTTCGAAAGGAAATCATATCATTTTGATAGGACTTGGTATTAATCCGTAAGGACTCTCCAGACAACATATGGATGACAGCGGATTTCAAGCCGTCAAAATTCATATTAATCAGCTGAGCGATCACCTCATAGGAACCTGTCTGTGACCAGTAGCTTTTCAGTTTGCCACTTTTGATGGAACTGACGACTGCGCGGGGATTGTAGACAGGAAGATTTTCCTCCAGCAGATAGCCGTCATACCAGAGCTTCATGTCATCAAAATTACGATTGTACTTTTGGCATAAATCCATGACCTCCTGTTGGGTGAAGCCCACAAAGGGAGCCAACTCTCCTGCATCCAGCATGGTAAACTCATCAAAGTTGTTTAACGCAGACTGGGTTTTTACTTTTTTAATAGGGAGGATCCCTGTCAGATAAGCCAGACACAGGTAGCCGGATGGCAGGTTTCCTTTCAATAAACTTCTGAGAAAATTGATATATATGTCATGGGCAGCGGTGTCTTCTGTGTCATCACGGATAATGGAGTCCCACTCATCTATAATAATAACAAATCTATGTCCGCTTTTTTCATTGACAAGGGCCAGTGCCTCGGCCAGAGAAATGCTGTGGTCCGTGAGAATATTCGGATATTCATCAGTTAATTCACGAAGTACATGTTTTTGGATATAAGGGACAACATCTCCGGCGGATTGGACATTGCATCTGCACCATTGGACATCAATATGAATAACATCATACTGATTCAGATGTTTGCGGAATGATTCATCGTGTGCAATTTTATACCGGGCAAATAGTTGTGAGGAATCGCAGCCTCGGCTGTAGTAGGCAGCCAGCATATTAGCAGCCATGGATTTGCCGAAACGGCGGGGCCTGCTGTTGCAGATAAACTTATCACCGGTTCCGATTTTCCTGTTTAAAACAGCAATCAGTTCCGTTTTATCTACATAGATAGCCCGATTACTGTCTTCCGTGAAATTTGAGTTTGATGGATTTAGATATAATGCCATGAGATTCACACTCCGATCTGAGCCAAATGTGTTCCGGTTAAAGTGATTATATCACATGATAATTCTTCTTACTATCAAAAAACGCAAAAGAATCAATCGCATCCAAAATATCCTCAAATTCCTCCCTGGGCGCCAGCTTGATATAGCGTTTTAGAAGCTCAGTCTCCTGTTTTTTATACCGGCCGTAAAAGATATCAAAAAGATTATGGCCCCGCATATAAATCTTAAATTCTTCAAAATGAGCCTTAAGGTCTTCCACGGATTCCAGATCTTTTCCCAGGATTTCTTTTAAATGGATGCCGCAGGAAAGGCGGCCCAAATAGCTTTTCCATTTTTCCAGAAGAGTCTCCCAGAAACACTCCTCATTTTCAATGATTCCCAGCTGTGCCATGATTCCAGGATTGAGAAAGTAGTTTTCAAAAGAGTAATATTTTAAGATCAGCACGTTGCGGCGGCGGACCTTGGGTAGTTTATCCACATCCTCAAGGCTGCGGTCATCATAATATTTGCACAGTTCCTGGGCCAGCTTTTTCGGGTCCTTGCCGTCACTGTCCCGGATCATGAGAAAATGATCCCGAAGGTAGACCTGGTTCATGTATTTCAGATTGGCGTAGGTGCGGATGTTGGTACAGCTGTTGGTGGTGAGGATGGAAATCCGGGTCAGGTTACCGTCCTTGTCATGGAGTTCGGAGTAATAATTCTCCAGCAGAAGAGGCAGCCGGCTCTTATCCTGTTTGCCTTCCACAATAAAGACAAAACCCACATTCAGAAGGTCTACGGCGCTGTAACCTAAATCATCCAGAACCTGATCAATGTCCGCATGCCCCCGCACAAAGGAATGGCCGTTGGAATCTGCCTGGACCTGACAGATCTGGCGGCTGCCGAAATTGGAGATCATATTAGGCGAGTGGGTGGTGAAGATCACCTGGTTTTTCTTGGAAAGGCGGTAGAGGATCTCACTGGCGGTTTTCTGCATGGAGGGATGGAGAAACAGCTCCGGATACTCTACCATGATAATGCTGGAGATACGGTTTTCATCCTCTACATAGGTTTCCAGAAGGGACAGCATATAGATACTTTTCATACCATTGCCCAGCTGTTCTATGGGAGTTCCATATGGATCGTCAGCCTGCCAGACGGTGGCGTCAATGTGAAAAAGTTCATTGTGGTTGCAGGTCAGAGTGTAGGTAAGCTTTTCCGGGCCGCCGTTTTTGCGGTAGTTTTCATTGAGCCTGCGGGAAAAATCATTTAGATTCAGCTGGTACATTTTATATTCCAAAAGCTTGGCGGTCTCGCACAGCTGCAATTCCTGAGGCTGTTTCTGGTTGATCAGACCGATGCAGGAGAAACACTGGTTGCACAGCTTGGCCGTATCAAACATACAGACATCGGACCGCAGGTTTACCAGCTGGTTGTCATCCTGAAACATCAGAAGATCTTCCTGTAGAAGTCTTACATCCCGTCCGGTGCTGATAAAGTAGAGGTAGGGAAGCACCTGGGGAATATAGCGGTTATGTTTGCGTGTTCCGTCAGCATAGCGGATCTCCCGGCGGTAGTTGATGATACAGGTAAAAGACAGCTGTCCGTCCAAAAAGGAGGGAAGCTTGGCGCAGAAATCCCGCAGCCAGGCATCGTAGCGCCGGTACTGGCTGATGAGGCGGTGACTGTGGAAGAGACGCAGGTCTTCTTCGCTGATGTCCAACGTTATGGCGATCTCGATGTTTTGTTTCTTCTCATTAAAGTCCGATTCCCCCACCTGATAGTCGCCCAAAGCAGCACGTATGGCGTTGAGAATCCGGGTTTTTCCCGTATTATTTTTGCCTACCAGGATCAGGGCGTTTTCGATGTCCGAAATCGTCAGGCTTTGGATCGATTTAAAATTCTGAATATGCAGGCCGGAAATGCGCATGGGATTCTCCTTTCATGAGTTTTTCCACTTCTTGATCCGTTCTAAGTTTTCTTTAACCGCTGCCTCCTGTCCTTCTTCGGTAGGACGGTAGTATTCTCTTCCCATCAGGGAATCCGGCAGGCACTGCATGCGGGACAGCTTTTCCTCGGTGGCGTGGGCGTAGACATATCCTTCGCCGTAATGAAGCTGTTCCATCAATTTGGTAGGTGCGTTGCGGATAATAAGGGGCACAGGCTCCGCCAGCATATTCTGTGCATCCGTTTTGGCGGATTCGTAGGCCTTGTAGGCGGAGTTGGACTTGGGAGCCATGGACAGGTAGATGACAGCATGGCTCAAATGTACATTGCACTCCGGCATACCCAGGAAATGACAGGCTTGATAGGCAGCCACAGCCAGAGGCAGGGCCTGACTGTCTGCCATTCCGATATCCTCGCTGGCATAGCGCACCAGTCTTCTGGCCACATACAGAGGATCCTCCCCGGCCTCCAGCATGCGGGCCAGCCAGTAAACGGCGGCATCCGGGTCGGAATTGCGCATGGATTTGTGAAGGGCGGAAATCAGATTATAATGCTCTTCCCCCTTTTTGTCGTACAGAAGGCTTCGTTTGCCGATACATTGTTTCAGCACTTCCAGGGTGATTGTAGTCTTGTCCGGGCCGATTTCTCCGTTGGTTACCGCCATCTCCAGGACGTTTAAAGCGGTTCTGGCATCTCCGTTGGCAAATTCCGCAATCATGTGAATCATATCATCGGAAATCTCAATATTCAGATATCCAAAACCCTGCTGGCTTTTCAGCGTTCTTTTTAGAAGAAGACACAGATCCTCCACGGTCAATGCCTGGAGAACGAATACCTGGCACCGGGATAAAAGAGCGCTGTTGATCTCAAAAGACGGATTCTCGGTGGTAGCGCCGATTAGAATAATACTCCCTTTTTCTACAAAGGGGAGAAAAGCATCCTGCTGTGCCTTGTTAAAGCGATGGATCTCGTCTACAAATACTACGGTTTTGATTCCCATGCGCCTGCTCTGCTCCGCCTGGGACATCACCTCTTTAATCTCCTTGATTCCACTGGTAACCGCGCTGAAATTGATAAATTCCGCATGGGTTTTATGGGCGATAATGCCTGCCAGAGTGGTTTTGCCCACACCTGGAGGTCCCCAGAAGATCATGGAAGGGATTTTGTCTTGAGCAATCAGCTGGCGCAGAATTTTCCCTTCACCCAGCAGATGGCTCTGGCCTACAAAGCCCTCCAGGGTTTCCGGGCGCATGCGGCTGGCTAAAGGATGATAGGTTTCCTGAGTGCTGAACATGGACAATTGTTCCATCGACATATTTGCCGTCCTCCTAACTCTAAGTGCCCTTATTATACTTTAAAATTTTTATCATAACAAGAAAAATGTAAATTTGTAGTAGGAATTTATAAAAAAATAGGTTATACTAGAGCGTAAAGGTTACAAACAATGAAATCTTCCCGGAGCTTTGGCATAAAGTCGGGTGGACCGGAGGGGACTTTAACAGAGAAAGCGGAGGTGGATTTAGCTTGGATGGCGAAAACAGGGCGGCTGTGCTGGAGGAACTGAAGAAGCAGATCGAGGAGCTGCCCGTAGGTTATATTTCAAAAAAGAATATCCATAACAAAACCCGGTATTACCGCCAGTGGACAGAAAACGGAAAGATAAAAAGCCAGTATATAAAGGAAGCGGAGCTGGAGGAGGTTCAGGAGCAGATCGCCAGGCGGAAAGAACTGCAGCAGAGACTTAAAGATTTGGAAGAGGAAAGTCCGGGAGGAAAGAAACGGCCGGCCTCGGGCAGAAGGAGATCATCCGTTCCCAAAACCAGTTTCCAGATGAATGTCATAATCGGAGACGGGCTGCGCGCTATGACGGACAATATATGCGGAGAAGAGAAGCGGGATGACTACGGAAAGCTGATGGACTATCTAAAGGGCGGCGAGGATGACAGAGTCTGCCTGGTGATGGGACTGCGCCGCACGGGAAAGACGACCATGATCCGGCAGGCCATGTTGGAGATGGTGACAGATGGCAGACAGGTGGCCTACATAAAGGCGACGGCAGCAGACACCATGCCGGTATTGAGCAGTGATTTAAGCCGGCTGTACCAGGAAGGTTACAGACATGTATTTGTCGATGAAGTTACACTGATGGATGATTTTATCGATTCGGCTGCCTTACTTTCGGATATTCATGCGGCTCAGGGGATGAGGATCGTATTGACCGGAACCGACTCCCTGGCATTTTTCTTTGCGATGCGTCAGGAACTGTATGACAGGGCGGTGGTCATCCGCACCACGTTCATCCCTTTCAGAGAGTACAGCCGTGTGTTGAATATTCCCAGTATGAATGATCATATCCGGTATGGCGGCACCATGAGGATCAATCCGGAACACGCCTCTTTCAGGGACAAGGAGTCTACGAAAGAGTATGTTGACAGTGCGGTGCTGAGAAATATCCGGCGGACCATTGCCTGCAGCAAGGACAAGAATCAGTTTGAGAATCTCAGACTTTTGCAGGAAAACGGAGATTTGGAGGAGATCATAGGCCGGACCATAGAGAATATGAATCTGAATTTTCTTTTGCTGGTCTTATCAAAGAATGTCATGTTTCATGATCTTCGTCTGGCCGTGTGGAATCTGCGGGGGGAACATCGGAGGGAAGAACAGGCGGCCGGTGTAAGCAAAGCCTGTATTTCTGAGATTAAAGAGGTTCTTGTCGCCATGGATCTGATTATGGAATGTCCTCCGGAGACGGCTCCGTCAGGGGGAGAGCTTATTGAGCGGGTGATCTTCATCCAGCCTGGCATGCGTTACTGTCAGATTCAGGAGTTGATTTACGATCTTATGGACGGGGAAAGGTTTACCTCTCTCAGCGAAGTGGATAAACAGAAGCTGGCGGTCCAGGCGCTTAAGCAGGTGAGGGAGCAGATGCTGGAAGAGACCATTTTTCTGGAGACGGAAAGGGCTTTGGAAACGTATCACAAGGTCTATAAACTGCAGTTTAATCCGGGGGATTACGACATGGTGGTGTATGATACCAGGGAGAATTCCTGCAGAGTGTGTGAGATCAGAGCAGCCGGAGAGGGAAGCCTGGCAGGGCATTACCGCAGAATGCCGGATGCGGAGAGATACCGTCAGATTGAACGGAGATTCGGAAACATCAAGGAACATTTTATCTTGTGCAGGGATCCGGAAAATCAGAGGAATGACGGGAAGAGGTACTGCAGCGTTGAAGATTATTTGAAAAGTCTATAGATAGACATTTTCACAAAATGATGGTAAAATTGGAAAGAACGTGTTTCGACTAATTGGCAGGTGGCGGGAAGCGCTGCAATGCTGATTCACTAAAAAGGAGGATAAAGAAATGTTAGATACGAAAGTAGCGGAGCTTTTAAATGTACAGGTAAATAAGGAATTCTATTCTGCCTATTTGTATTTGGATTTTTCCAATTACTATAAGGACCAGGGACTGGACGGATTTTCCAACTGGTATAAGGTTCAGGCACAGGAGGAGAGGGATCACGCCATGCTGTTTATGCAGTATCTGCAGAATAACGGCTGCAAGGTGACTCTGGAAGCCATTGATAAGCCGGACAAGACCTTTGATTCTTTTAAGGAGCCTTTGGAAGCAGGGTATGAGCATGAGCAGTATGTGACCAGCCTGATTCATACGATCTATGATGCGGCCAATGGGGTAAAGGACTTCCGGACCATGCAGTTTCTGGATTGGTTTGTGAAGGAGCAGGGAGAAGAGGAGACCAATGCGGAAGGGCTGATCAAGAAGTTTGAACTGTTTGGCTCGGATCCAAGGGCTTTATACATGCTGGACGGTGAGCTGGCGGCCAGAGTGTACAGTGCTCCGTCGCTGGTTTTGTAGAAGTGGAGAAAAGTTGAATGAACGTTTATTCCGTGTATTTCAGCCCTACGGGCGGAACGAAAAAGATCATGGATATTCTGGCAGGAGAGTGGAAACATAAAGTAGAACTTGATCTCTCCCTGCCGGATAAAAATTATGGAATGTACCGGTTTCAGAGAGGGGATGTGTGCCTCATTGGCGTACCGTCCTTTGGAGGGAGAGTGCCGGAGGCAGCATTGAAGCGTTTGAAACAGATAAAGGCGGATCATGCCGCGGCTATTCTGGTGGTTTCCTATGGAAACCGGGCCTATGAGGATACGGTGCTGGAACTGCGAAAGACTGTGGAGAGCTGTGGCTTTTGTGTGGTGGCAGCCGTAACGGCGGTGGCGGAGCATTCGATCATGCACAAGTATGGTGCGGGAAGGCCCGATGTTCGGGATGAGAAAAGGCTGCGGGCATATGCTGCCAGAATCAAGAAGAAATTGCTTGTACCCAGGGCGTGGAAGGATTTCTTTGTTCCGGGAAGGTACCCTTATAAGGAGTTTGGCGGGATCCCATTAAAGCCTGAGACGACTAAGGACTGTCGGGGCTGCGGCATCTGTGCCGCTAAGTGTCCCGTAAAAGCGATTCCTAAGAAAAAGCCTTCTCAGACCGACGGAAGGAAGTGCATCACCTGTATGAGATGTGTATCGGTCTGTCCCCACCATAGCAGAAGATTAAAGCCGGCAGCCGTATTTGCGGTTACCTTAAAAATGAGAAAAGCCTGTTCCGGACGGAAGGAACCGGAGTTATTTATGTGATATTTGATCTTGGTTATTATGGTTTAAGTGCAGTTGAAGAGGTGGAAATGAATAGAGAGTTAAATGAGCGATTTGAATTCAGAAGCATACTTCCCCAGGAGGCGGATCAGGCCGTATCCATAGAACAGATCTGTTGTCCGCCTAACGAGGCATGCTCGGCGTCTATGATGAAGGAGAGGATTGGGGCAGCGCCGGAGTTTTTCCTGGTGGCTGTTGACAGGGAGACAGGAAGGCTTGCAGGATTTTTAAATGGATTGTCAACCGATGAAGATTCCTTCCGGGACGAATTTTTTACGGATGCCAAGCTGCATGACCCGTTGGGAAAGAATATTATGCTTCTTGGGCTGGATGTGCTTCCGGAATACCGGGGGCAGGGACTGGCGAGAGAGATCATGTCCCGCTATCTTCACAGAGAGCAGGAAAGAGGCAGAAAACGGGTGATTCTCACATGCCTGGAGGACAAGGTTAAGATGTATGAGAAGATGGGCTTCCAGGATCATGGTCTGGCAGAATCTTCCTGGGGCGAGGAACAGTGGCATGAGATGAGCTGCCGGCTTGGCAGGTGATCCGGAAAGAAGCGCGTGCCGTTACTTTGCACTGCCTGTATGACAACGAAGGAATTATTTCTGGGGTTATAGAGAAAATTCATGATTATTTTTCCGAAAACGGAGCACATTAAAGAGGAAAGCAAAATCTTTCAATCGACTTGGCAGTGCCGCGATGCGACGCATGCTGCTAACTTAAAAAGGAGGAATCATCATGAGCCCCAAAGAATTAAGCTATATTGAGGATGCATTGTCACATGAAAAGTTCTTAATGACCCAATGTAATGATGCGGTCAAGAATCTTCAGGATGAGGACCTGAAAAGCAGCGTAATGCAGCTTTCTGAGAAACACCGGCAGATTTTTGACAATTTCTATAATCTGGTTTAAGGAGGACAACAACATGGATGACAGATGCATTATGGAAAACCTGCTTCTTACTACCAAAGGAGTATGCGACCTTTATCTTCACGGAACCATAGAATCTTCTACTCAGGATGTTCATCAGGCATTTGACTGTGCGCTGGACCAAAGCCTGTGCATGCAGGATGATATCTACAAGAAGATGTCTGCCAAAGGCTGGTATTCCAGTGAAAAGGCACAGCCGGAGAAGCTGCAGAAGGTAAAGAATCAGTTTGCAGGGATGAATTAAATTCCAAATAAAGTAAAAAGAAACTGCCGCAGACAAGGATCTGGGGCAGTTTTTATTAGAATGTGCGCCTAAAATAGGCCTGTTTTGATCAGGATAAGCTGCCAAGAGTTGGAATCACATAGTCAGGACAGGCTTTTCCAGTCTGCTTCATCGCCGCCCTGACGGCTGTATCTCGCCTTCTCATAGATCCGGTGGAGATTCTGGTCTTCCACATCAAAAGATTTCTCCAGTTCCTGAGGAGAAGCCCAAGACGGAGGCAGCGGCTTTTTCTGTTTTTTCTGATTTCCTAAAATCTTCTTCCGGTAATATCTTCGTATCTTCCCACTGTAAGACAGGCCATAGAAGATACCGTGTTCTCTGAGTCCTGGCATAGGTTCCCCAGTCATAGACAGGGTTGGCTTCAGATAGATTTTTTCATCATCGTCAAAATGCCTGGGCCTGGTGATCCAGTTCCATATGGAAAGGAACATGGCGCGTAGAAGAAACAGCGCTATGGCGGCAATGAGGACATACCCGATGACGGTAAATATCCGGTCCACAATCTTCATCCAGGCAGGCGGAGGAGCAGGTTCACCGAAAAGCGCGGAAAAATCATAAGCTTCGGAAGGAACTGGGCCGATTTCTTCAGGCACAGGCGGCTGCGGCTGTACAGGGCGTTTCAGGGAAGCAAACCACTGCCGGATCACAGGCCATAAAGGTTCCAGAAGAAGGGAAAGCCCTGCCATGGAAAAAAGAGTGATTCCCAGAAAAACAGTCATACAGAAGGAGTTTACATGCTCAATTTGTTTTTGGGGGAAATGATCCTGTTGTTGGAACAGTTTTAAAAATTCGTGGCTGGCATGAAGGTTCAGATGGATCAGTACGATGACGGCCAGAAAAAGAAAACCCATAAAAGAGGCGGACTTTAATATGGCGGATAGGGAATCATATCCGTAGTTCTCTATCAATATACCTGCCACGTAGGCAGCCGCTAAAAGGAGGGCTAAAAAGAGGTAAAAACCGTCTCTTTTTTTCATAAACCAATAGTTTAATATTTTACGAATAGTCATAGGGCACCTCCCAGGGGATAAGCTTTGCATAGTGTAAGTGTTCGGAGATTCTTAAGGCGTCGCCGGGACGTATGGGAAGAATCCACTGGGAACCGGGGCTGCCAAGGCAGAGAGAATCATAAGCAGAAGCCAGGGATTCCCACTGCTTTGGGGAAATTAAAACGTAGAGGGTCGTGTCGGGGGAGGAGCTGTCCGCAGGGACAGGTACGGAAGCCCTCGGCGAACCGGCGGAAAGCGGATTGGCGCTGCCTGGACCGGAAGAAGCAGGAGCCTTCCATACGGCTCCTCCTCCAGGCAGAAACCAATCCGGATTTTCACAGGCGCCGTCTGTGAGAATCCGGGCCAGAAGCTCCATGACGGAGCGCAGGTGCTCCGGGCCGGCGCCATTTTTTAAAAATCCCGGTTTATGGCTTAAGCAGTCAATGCCGTTGGTGCGGACGGACACAGGAATTCCCCTTTCTAAAAGCTGACCGGCCATGGAACCGCACAGACGGATAGCCTCCTCCGTCAGGCCGTGATCCTTCCAGATTAAATCGGAGCTGATATCCAGAAGAAAAGTAACCTGCCAGGAGGAAGTGGGGGCATAGACATTTACCTTCAGATTTCCGGTTCGGGCAGTGGCCTTCCAGTTAATGTCCCGATAAGTGTCAAAGGCCTGATAAGGGCGGATGGACTGCATCTCAAACGGATCCCGAAGCAAAGCCCGCCGGGTGAGAACCTGCCCCAGAAGGTCTCTTAAGGGAAGGTCCAGGCGCAGAGGGTCTATAGGTGCAGGATACACGTACATGGCAGTATCCACCGGGCGGTGGGCCACGAAACGGCTAAACAAAAACAGATCGTAGCTGATGAAATCTGTCTGATGAATGGAATAATATCCTCTTTTTGTGCAGGTGAAGGTCAGGGTGCGGCGGATCTCCTGCCATGGCATACAGGAAAAAATATCGCTGCGGTAGTTGTGGTCAGTGATCTTAAAATTATTGGAGTCCGTAAAGACCAGTTCCCGCCCCATCTGAAATTTGACATGAAGAACAGGAAGGGGAAGAAATTTGTTGTTGGTGATAATCTCTTTTAAGGCTGCCTGCTGTCCTTCTACGACTCCATTTTCAGTAAAGGATAAGGAAACTTTAAGACCCTTCTCCCAGAATTTTTTAAAAAAGATTCCGGATAAAAACCAGAGAAGCCATGCGGTGACAGCGGCGACAATCAGCTTCATAGACGTTTTCCCCAATCTTCCGTAGGAAGAGTCACTGTGGAGAGAAGCCGTTCCATTATCTGGCGGCCTTCGGAGGAGAGGCCAAAGGTCCGGACACAGGTCAGGCGGTGAGCCAGGACAGGGACGGCTAAGGTTTTGATGTCCTCAGGAACTACAAAGTCCCGGCCTTTCAGAAAAGCATAGGCTTTCACGGCACGGAACAGAGCCAGGCTTCCTCTGGGGCTTACTCCGTTTATGATTTGGCTGTCATGGCGGGTGGCGTGAACCAGGTCAACCAGGTAATCTTTTAATACGGGGTGAACGTAGGTTTCCTGGGCGGCCTGTTTTAATGCTGCCAGGTCATCAGAGGTACATACGGGGGTCAGCGCATCTAGGGGATTTTCACTGTCAAACCGGTCAAGGATTGCCAGCTCTTCCTCTTTTTCGGGATATCCCATGGAAATCTGCATGAGGAACCGGTCCAGCTGCGCCTCCGGCAGAGGATAGGTGCCGGCAGTCTCCACCGGGTTTTGGGTGGCAATGACAAAAAACGGCTGTTTC
>CAYWRB010000032.1:0-13401 GCA_964460025.1 uncultured Hungatella sp. | reverse complement strand
TTCCAAAACAGAAACCATCTTTTTTTTGAATAATCCCATATCCATTTCTCTGCAAATCATCGATTCTTTCATTTTCTTTTATCATTATTTCCATCTCTTTAAATTCCTGATAAGTTTATAATCAAAAACAGGGACCGCAAAATATTATCTTGCAATCCCTTATGGCTGTCAATTATCATCCAGCTTCGATTTTCCTTCTGTCTTCTCCAGTGCCTCCAGCTTCCGAAGTTCGTCATCCTGCACCTGAATCTTTTCTTTTTTCCTCTTAGGCTTAAATTTCAGCTGTTCTACCTTGTACTCTCTGATTTCCTTCTCATCCTTTTCCACAGTCACAACTACTTTTACCAGCTGGCGCAGCACATTTACACTGTGCACTTCTCCTTTCAGCCCATCATCCGTAGTGACATAATCCCCCACTCCCGGAAGCTTGCTGTTCAGATACTCGTATGTCTCCTCCTCATTCTTCAGGCAGCACATCAATCTGCCGCAGACACCGGAAATTTTCGTTGGATTCAAAGACAGATTCTGTTCTTTGGCCATTTTGATTGAAACCGGAATAAATTCCGACAGATAAGAATGACAGCACAGAGACCTTCCGCAGATACCGATTCCGCCTACAATCTTCGTCTCATCTCTGACACCTACCTGTCGCAGCTCAATCCTGGTTTTAAATACTGCAGCCAAGTCCTTCACCAATTCGCGGAAATCAATCCTTCCGTCTGCCGTAAAATAAAACAGAATCTTATTGTTGTCGAAAGTATATTCCACATCAATCAGCTTCATCTCCAGATTATGCTTTTTTATCTTCTCCAGGCATATTTTGAAAGCATCCTTTTCCTTCTTTTTATTAGATACTTCTTTCTCCTCATCCTCTTTTGTTGCCATGCGGATGACAGGTTTTAACGGCTGCACCACTTTCCCGTCTTCCACATCCCTGTTGCCTAAAACCACATATCCATATTCGATTCCGCGGGCCGTCTCCACAATCACATGCTGGCCGGATTCAATCTCATAATCTCCAGGAGAAAAATAATAAATTTTACCTGCATTACGAAATCTTACCCCTATAATTTTAATCATCTATTTTCTGTTCTCCCTTATTTTATTTGGCATCAATTTTCCTTCATCACCAAAAACATCAGTTCCATGGCAAGCTCCATATTTACATTGGCTTCCAGACGGACTCTGGCTTTTTCGATAGCCTGCAGAATATTCTCAAATCCATCATATCCAATCTGCCTGCTCATCTCACTGATTGTACTGTATTCCTCTTTAAAAATCAACAGATTGGCATCATTGGTCACCTTAAACATCAAAGCATCCCGATACCAGACCTGCATGAAATCCAGGCATTCGTATATATCCATCTCTTCTTTTATTTTTTTAATGAACTCCAACAAATCAGAGATGTCCATATTTCTTATATTTCTCAACATAGCCAGAAGCCTTTTATACATATCCTTAAACTCTTCCGAACCACACAGCTTGATAGCCTTTCCAAGATTCCCTCTGGCAAATGCCGCATACAGCCGGGCTTCACTCTCCGATACCCCCAAAGCTTCTACAAGATATTCACTGATTACGGAATCCTGTAAAGGCTTTAATTTCAATTGTACACATCTGGACAAAATAGTAGGCAAAAATAAATCCCCATTGGTGGTTAAAAGAATAATCACCGCATAAGAAGGCGGTTCTTCAATGGTCTTTAAAAGCGCATTCTGTGCCTGAATCGTCATCTTCTCGGCTTCGTCTACAATATAAATCTTATAATAACTGCTGTAAGGACGAATCATAATGGTATCATGAATCTGCTCCCTGATATCGTCCACGCCGATACTGGCCGGCTTCTCATGAGTCACATGAATCAAATCCGGATGATTACCGGACAACACCTGTTTACATGCATGACAATTCATGCACGGCTGGCTTCCCCCTTTTTCACACAGGAGGGTAAGAGCGAAAGCATGAGCCAAAGATTTCCTCCCCATTCCCGCCTCTCCGGCCAGAATGTATGCATGGGAAACCTTATGTAATTCTATAGCCTTCTGAAAATGCTGCTTTATAGTATCATGCCCCAAAATATCCTGAAAAGCAAGCATAACTTTCCCTCCTTGTGAGCCGTCATGGATTGATTTACAAGTATTCGCCCACGTAACAAATTATACCATATCCACAGCCGTCAGGCTGCGGATAAGTGATACGCTTCCTTATTATAACACAAAAAATATACCTTGTATAGAATCAGATTTTTTTGGTTTCATAACAAAAAAGGCCTCTTTCGGCCTTTTTCTTTACTTCAATACTTCGATGTTGTCAGCTATTACAATTCTATCCTTTTTCCTTCTTCCGCTGAAAGATATGCCGCATAAATCAGTTCTATTGTCTTAGCAGCTATGTTATAATCGGAATGTGGATGGCCTCCATAAGCAACGCATTCCATAAAATCCTGCATTTCTCCTGAATAACCTCTCATGGTATCCTCTTCAAGATACACATTCTGCCATCCTGTCTTCGTACCAATCTTCTCTGTCACATAAACATTCTCAATTCCGTCTTCTGTCTCATGATATGCTTTTAATCCGTCATTTGCAGACATATTGCAATAGTAAACACTTTCGTTGGTATAAATTTCAACCAGATTTTTTACACCTCCTACAACCATATCTCCGGACATGATTACCGCCTTGCTGCCATCAGAAAATGTAATAATCATATTGGCTATATCTTCTACATCTACGGCATGAGAATCTATAAACCTATGCTCTTCCCCACTCAATATTGAACCGGTATTTCCCATATCTGCAACGATACTGGTAACATGGATTTCCTCATTCCTTACCTCTGCCTCCTTACTTTTTATGTATAAAACTGCGGAGAGAGGATGACAGCCCTGAC
Source organism: uncultured Hungatella sp. (assembly GCA_964460025.1). Lineage (GTDB taxonomy): Bacteria > Bacillota > Clostridia > Lachnospirales > Lachnospiraceae > UBA3402. The sequence goes on along the minus strand of CAYWRB010000032.1, from coordinate 10,506 downwards.
GAATGAGAGAACCCCCTCCATTATACTTCCAGTATGGCGCATGTTTGGCATGAGATCCTTTATGACTTTCCTCTGCCCTCATAAAAAGAATTTTACTCTTTTTTGCTTGCAAAAATTCTACACTTCTTTGTACGGACGGTGTATAAATATAATTTTCTGCATACATAAACAGACAGCCTGAATTCTCTATCATCTCTCTTAATTTGGCAACCTTCTCATGTACGGCAGCATACATTTCTTTCTTTGATATCTCTCCAATTTTTTCACAATCTGATGTTCCAAAAAATCCTGTTAAAGGTTTCTCGCAGATAATATGTTTCCCACTTTTAAGAATATCTGCTATCATTTTTTCATGAAGCCAGGGCGGAGCGGCAATATCAACAACCTGAATCTCCCAATCCTTTAACAAATCATGATAGTCTTCATAAACATTTTGAATTTCATGACGTCTTGCAAATTCTTCTGCATCCGGAGCCAAGGAAGATACTGCCTTTATTACCACTTCCACTCCATATATCTTTTTATAGGCACTCATATGAATTTCTGCAGCAAACCCAGTACCTATCATTCCTACAACAACCTTCTTCATATATTTTATATCCCTTTCATCTAACCTTTTACGGCGCCTGCACTTAGACCTCTTACCATCTGATTTTGTGCCAGTGAAAAGAAGATAACCGCCGGAATACTCATAAGAATGGAGGCTGCCATAAGAGAACCCCAGTGAACTCCCATTTCATCAATAAAGAATGCAAGTCCTACTGCAATCGGCCTTTTAGCTTTTCCATCTGTCATAGTAAGTGCAAACAAAAATTCATTCCATGAAAGAATAAATGCATTCATTGCCACGGTTGCCAAAATAGGTTTACACATAGGAATTACTATTTTCATCAGCACTCCAAAGGGAGAACACCCGTCTACTACCGCCGCTTCTTCTACTTCCACTGGTAAATTATCAAAATATCCTTTCAGCATCCACACTGCCACCGGAAGGCAAACAGTTAAATATACAAGAATCAGACCACGATAAGTATTAAGCATCTTAAGTTTCCTTAAGATAACGTAATATGGAATGATAACTGACACTCTGGGCAATACTCTTGCAAATAAAATCGTCCAAATCAAACATTTGCTGCCGGTAAATTTATATCTGGAAAATCCATAAGCTGCTAGAACACTGACTACCATAGTAATAATTGTTGTCCCTGATGACAGAATAACCGTATTCAAAAAATAACGCATCATATCTTTATTGCTTAAAATTTCTTTATAATGATCAAACGTAATTGTTTTTGGTATCCAGGCAGGAGGTATTTGATATATATCACTGTCAACCTTAAATGATGTACTTAAACACCATGCAATAGGAAATAAACTAAAAATACAAATTGCAGCTATTAACATAACCCTGATAACTGTAAATATTGTTATATTTCTTTTCACTGTTATTCTCCTCCTTTCTTCCGGATTTGAGTCGGCGCATAAAAAAGAAAACATATAAGCGCCGCACCAATCAACAAAGTACTTGCAGCTGATGCCCCTGCAAAATCAAATCTGGAAAAACCAAGCCGGTAAATCAGTAATCCGAGAATCTCTGAAGAAGTACCAGGTCCTCCTCCGGTTAATACATACAACAAATCAAATGCATTAATTGCACTTACAATCTCCAGAACAATTACCATTACAATAACTGATTTAAGAGATGGAATTGTAATATAGAAAAATTGCTGAGTCTTATTTGCTCCGTCTATTGCACTGGATTCATACAGTTCTGTCGGAATTCCCTGAAGACCGGCAAGGATCATCATCATAACAAAAGGAAATCCGGCCCATGCATAAGTCACTAAAACACTTGGCAGAGCAGTTTTAGCCGTACCCAGCCACAACTGGGTAAAAGAACCTAATCCAATGCTTTCTAATACCATATTTAACAGTCCAAAATCGCCTTGCAGTATCCATCTCCATGAATTAGCAGACACAATACTTGGTACGGTCCATGGTAACAGAGCGAGAAGACGTGCAAACTTTATTCCTTTTCCTTGCCCATCCATAATAAAAGCCGCCAGGAATCCCAAACTCACTCTTAAAATTACCGTTCCTATTATCCATACAATCGTATTTTTTACAATCGCCGGAAACTCGTCCATACTCAATATTTTTTCGAAATTCTTAATTCCAATAAATTTAGTATCGAACGATGGAAGGGTTACTTCTGAAAATGAGAATGAAATTGTACGTATAATCGGTATTATCAGCATCAAACAAATAATAACAGCACTTGGTGCTACAAACATCATTCCCGTACGTGCCCTTCGCTGATGAATATTCGGCATACGCAAATTTTTAATAATTTTTCCCATAGTCTTCTCCTCTCTTACCAGTATGGGAATAATCCCCCACTCTTATGCTCTATTCTTTAAGAAGTTCATTACACTGGCGAGTCATATCCTCACATCCCTGTTCTACTGTCTTAGCACCCTGCATAATATTCTGAATCTCAACAATAATAACTTTCTGCATTTCTGTCCAGACAGGAGTCGTTGGATTTAAACGTCCGACCATAGCGCTTTCCAATACGGTTTGATATAAAGGAGAATTCCAAATGCCATACTCTGTCGCCTTTTTTCTTGCCGGAATACGAATCGTTAATTCTCCAAGCACTTCCGGCTGTAAAAACCATTTTGAAAATTCATAAGCTGCATCCGGATTCTTTGCTGTTACAGGAACCGTAAAACACCAGCCGCCAGAACCTGAAGGAGCTTTCGGCGGCACACAGTATCCATAGCTTAAATCCGGATATTTTGTATCGAACTCTATAGCATTCTGATCACCGCCCATCATCATGGCAACTTTATTTTCAATGAATAACGGCATTACATCTTTTGTCAAAGTGTAATTGATGGATCCTTCCGGAACCACTTTTTCCGTAGTATAAAGATTTGTAAAATACCGGATTGCCTCAATTGCTTCCGGAGTATTTAATGTACATTCTGTTTGATCTTCATTCAAAAAATCTGCGCCATATCCCCATACAATTGGAGATAAACATGTAAATACATTGGAAGGGTCCGCATTACTTGCCGCAATACCAACACCATACTGTTTTCCCGGAATCGTCAGCTTTCTAGCTATTTCCAACATGTCATCATAGGTCCATCCTTCTTCCGGATAAGGAACTCCTGCTTCATCAAACATGGTTTTATTATAGTACATGATGGAAGAACTTGTACGGTATGGCAGCCCATAATAAGTATCATCCTGTTTACATCCTTCAATTACAGCTGCAAAATCTGATAAATCCATATCAGCAATCTGATCATTCCATGGGGAAAGCAGATTCTTATCTATCAATATTCCCATCTGTGTAACATCTACCGCAAGAATATCAGGACCTCCTCCTCCAAGGATTGTTGTTACTGCCTTATCTACGTATCCATTTACCGGCAGAGCTTCTATTGTCAAATTTACATTTGGTTTTTCCTTCTTATAAGCCTCAACAATTACCGGAATTTGATCCTCCCACCAAGATCCCATCCAGATTGTTAAATCCTGAGGCGTATCATCTGAAGCTGTAGTTGTCTCCTTTGCTTCCGTTTCCTTTGCTACTGTTTCCTCCTTCGTTGACTCAGTTGAAGCTGCTGCCTGAGTTGTCTCCACATTGTTGCCTCCACAGGCAGTTATACTTAATACCATTCCAGCTGCCAGCACAATACTTCCAACCTGCTTTATTCTATTTTTCAATAACCTCATAGCAATACCTCCTAAATTTGGTAATAGCCACAGGATTCTCGTATAAAAAATTCCGGTTCTGCTCCTATATTTTCATATTCATCTTCATTACATGTTCCATTTATAATCTCTAATAACATGTCTACTGCATGATGAGACATATACCGCAAATCATATCCGACTGTCGTTAATGGAATAGCAGCTGATTCTGAAAAACGGACATTATCCATACTAACCACTGCCAGATCCTGTGGGATTTTAATATTATTTTTACTCAAAAATTTTGTAATAGGAATAGCAAGCTCATCATGATCGACAAATATTGCTGATTCCCTTTTACTGACCCTTAAAAGTTCTCCTAATGCACGATCCTCAAGCAACTCAAAATTTTTTTGTCCTAATGCACAGAATAAATCTGATGTTATTTCTATCTGTGACTCCTCCATCGCCTTTATATACCCTAAACATTTCTCATCCATAAATCCGTCTTTATCCTTAGTTCCCCCAACAAAAACAACTCTTTTGTGTCCCATATTAAGTAAATGTTTTGTTGCTATATATGCTCCCTTTGCCAAGTCCGGATAAACGGTATCCACTTTAGGTTTATAATCGCTAAAGCCAGAAATCAATACTACCGGAAATCCCTGTGCCCTGAGTCTCTCTACTTTTGGAAGATTATCCTTATATCTTGTATTTAAGATCAGTCCATCCACTTTATTAGACAACATCAAATTAATTGCTTTTTCTTCAATCTTCAGATCATCATGACTTGCAATGATATACATAGTATATCCATTCTGCTCCAAATAACGCTCAATATATCTTGCCTCTGATGTTAACAATAAACTGGAAATATTACGAATTACAAGTCCAATTGTTCCTGTTTTCTTCAGTACTAAGGCCCTTGCCATATTATTAACGGTATAATCCATCTCTTTTGCCACTGCCTGAATTTTTTTTCTTGTATCTTCACTAATCCTTGGACTATCCTTTAAAGCCAGAGAAACCGTATTTACTGAATACCCCACCACCTTTGCAATATCTTTTAATGTTACTTCATGCATAATTCATTCTCCTTTTATATTATCGGTAATATAATTATACCAGATATTTTTGAACTTGAAAATATTTATTTTGTAAATTATAATAATTTTAAAAATAAATATTGACAAATATTCGTGAGAATGATTATAATGTACTTACAAGTTTTGTATTAACGTTAATACTATTTTGTATAATTATTATATACAGATTTTTCGCTGTTTGTCAATGACTTTTGTACATTTTTTTATTTTATTTTTTCTGAACTGTTACGGAACTTTTTCTTTTAACAAAAATAATACAAAAATTATAAGCCATACGCTTATAAAAATAAAAAATTTAAGGAGAACAAAGTTATGGTAAAAGAGTTTAATCACATCGGAATCAATGTAAGAGATCTGCAAAAAACAATGGCCTTTTACACCAAGTATTTTGGAGCACAGTTTAGACGAGGCCTTTATATCCCCGGTTCCCACACCATTGCTGCATACATGCAGATTGGCCAGCAGATGCTGGAATTTCTAAGTCCTTTAAATCCCGATGGTAATACCGTATATGGCATTGCCCATGTTGCTTATATTGTAGATAACCTTGAAGAAACTACCAGAATTTTAATAGATAAAGGCTATAAATTCCACGTAATGCCAAAGCCTGCAGGATCTGGAGGCGGAAAACTTGCCTTCTTAAAGGATCCTAACGGTGCAAACGTAGAACTGATTGAACGGTCTGATTCCTTCTCAGAACCTGGCTGGATTCCAACGACGGAAGTTTTAGAATTTGATCATGCATCTATTTTTGCCAATGATCTTCAAGGAGGAATTGATTTCTACATCAAGGATCTGGAAATGGAGATGCTTCAGAACTACCATTTCGAAGACCGTAAATTTGATATGGTCTACATGAACAAAGGCCGTAATATTCTTGAACTTCTTCACAATGAAACACCTCATGAAGGAGCTCTCATGGGACATTTTGCTCTGCGCGTAACGGATACAAGGGCTTTTGCTGAAAGACTTGCTGCCGACGGCGTGGAACTTATTTCCCAGCCACGTATCGTTGCTACGAAAAACGGCTATGTATGCAATGTGAAAGATCCCGATGGAATTGCCGTAGAAATTATTGACCGTGTATCTCTTTTCGATGTATAATAAGAGGAAATAACAAGAAAATATAAATGAGGTAAAGTATGAAATTTTCATTCAGTTCATTGGCATGTCCGTCCTGTACCGTTGATGAAGTAATTAGTAAAGCAAAGCAATACCATTATGAAGGAATTGAGTTAAGAACTTTAGAAAATACCATTAACATATTTGATTTAGATGTTTTCAGTCCAATACATATATATGAAACTTACCAGAAATTTTATCAATCTGGTCTTCATATTCCGGTCATTGGAACCAGTGTTTCTTTTGCTATACCTGATTCAGAAAATAAAAAGACGCAATTAGAAAATATAAAAAAATTCAGCATTCTTGCTCAAGGACTCCATTGTCCATATTTACGTGTATTTGGAGGAACCATACCGGAAGGACAAACTTATGAACAAGTACTTTCCAGAGATATAGACGGCTACAGAGAGGCAGCTGAAATTGCCGGTTCCTATGGTGTAAAACTTTTGCTGGAGACCCATGATGATTTCAGCACATCCACCGCACAACTGCCTCTTCTTAAAGCATTAGATGGATCATTAGGTGTCATTTGGGACATCCTTCATCCCTACCGCTGGGGAGAGGACATGGAAACTACTTGTAAAAATCTGGCCCCATACATTTTCCATGTACACATCAAAGACTCATGCTGTTTTTCAAAAAGCAATTTTGATATTGCTCTCCCAGGTGAAGGCATTGTTCCGATTCCGAAAGCGGTTTCTCTCCTAAAAGAAATAGGATATGACGGTTTTCTCTGTTTTGAATGGGAAAAACATTGGCACCCGGATATTCCTGATGCAGATATTTCTCTCCCCAGTTATATAAACTACATGAATCATATTTTCCATTAATACTTATCCATACGAAAGGATGATTCCATCTTGATTACAAAAACAGCCTTAATTACAGGAGGCAGTGAAGGTATAGGCTTGGCATGCTCCAGAAAATTATTTGAAATGGGGTATACTATATGTCTTTTTTCCCGCAGCCAAGAGAAATTGGATAAAGCGAAAAAAGAGATTTCCAACGAAGCTTCATCTGACAGAATACTCACAATTCCATGTGATGTCACCTCCAAAGAATCCGTTTTTCTGTCTGTAAATCAAATGATGGACACATTGAAGCATATTGATGTACTGATTAATTCCGCCGGATGCAGCATGCATGCTCCCAGCCTTTTCGAAAATGTCACAGATGAAGAATATCTAAGAATTATGAGAACGAATGTAGACGGACTCTTCTGGGTCACCCGTTCAATTCTTACAGCCATGAAAAAACAAAACAGCGGTTACATTATAAATATACTTTCTACCGCTGCCCATGCCGCACAGGCAAAAAATGGTCCTTATTCTGCATCTAAATATGCTGCAAACGCTTTGACAGAAACCTTAATTCATGAATGCAGAGGAACGAATATACGCGTATCATCTATCAGCCCGGGACCGGTATCTACAAGTATATGGTCTCATAAAATTGTTCCTCCCTCTGAAGAAGAAAAAGAAAGAATGCTTCATCCTGAAGATATTTCAGAAATAGCTGCTTTCCTTATTTCAACTTCTGAAAACGTTCATATTCGTGACATTGAGGTTACTCCATGGAAATTTTAGACCATGTGTCCCAATAAAGAATAAAATACCGAAGAGTGCCAAAAGCGGCGCCCTCCGGTATTTTATTCTTTCTCTTCATAAAGGAAACACTCACAACAATCCACAAATCCTCTCATGAATATCCCCAATAGACCTTAAATTCCCATCCTCATCACAACAATCCACCCGTATCCACCCATATTTCTCACACAAAATCATACTATTCTCATAAGACCGAACCAAAAACTCCCTGTTATTTTCATGAATATCCTTCTTAGCCTCATGAGTAATCTTATTCTCCCTGTCCTTCATCAACCGAAACGAAATATCCGGCTTCACATCCAGAAAAAACACATAATCCGGCACCGGAAGTCCTCCCTTCACAAATTCAAAATCATACTCCCAATCCAAAAAATCCAACTTTTCCTCCAACGTATCCAGCTTTGCCGTCTGATGAAGCATATTACTAGTAACATACCTGTCGCATATAACAATCCTATCCTCCCCCTCCTCATAAAAGGATTTCCACTCCTTCAGATAAGACGCAAACCTGTCAACCGCAAAAAAAGAAGAAGTCACATAAGGATTCACCCCAAAAGGATCCTTCCCAAACTCACTTCCCAGATACATTTTTACCAAAGAAGAAGACTGACTCTCATAATTCGGATAAGAAACCATCCTAACCTTCTTCCCCTGTTCCACCAGATACTCATACAGCAGTTTCGTCTGAGTAGCCTTCCCACTCCCATCACTACCCTCAATCACAATTACTTTTCCCATATTATCCAACCACCAACCTTTTTCGCCAAAGAATATTATAATAACCTTCAATTCATAAAACCGCATTTTAAAGACATCTAGTACTGCGTTACAGAAATTCCAGTGAATTCATCATTCGCTATTTCCGCAACGCAGTACTATGATAAAATTAACTTTCTCCAATCCCCCACACTTTTTACCCCAGCCATAGAGAAAACCAGCTCTGTAAAGGAGTCCCCTCTGTTTGCATTTGCAGGAGACTTAGAACCTCTTAGCTGGCAGAAATCTGCGTTAGGGGGAAAAATCCGCATGTTTGAGCGAAGCGAGTTCGGATTTTTCCCCCTGCTTTTAGCAGATTTTTGCCAGCTTAGAGGTTCTGGCTCCGAAACCCGCAAACAGAGGGGACTCCTTTACAGAGCGTACCTTCTAAGACAACCTAAAAAACCTAAAAAATCACCCTTCAACCTAAATCTCTTCCGAAGATGACCCTTCATCTCCCAAATCTCCATCATTCATCTGACTTTGATTCAATCCCTCTTCTAATTCACCCCCCAATCCCATTTCCGGTTCGGCATCCTCCTCTTTCTCCTCATCATCCCGAACCTTAGCAATACTAGCAACCCGTACATTAGAAGCCGCATCAATATCCATCAGCTTCACTCCCGAGGTATTCCTCCCAATCACCGAAATATCCTTCACCCCAATCCTTATAACAATCCCCTCATTGGTAATCATCATAATATCATGGTCCTCATGAACCAGCTTCGCCCCAACCAGCCCGCCGGTTTTCTCCACAATCTTATAACACCTTACCCCTTTTCCTCCTCGATTCTGAACGGGAAATTCCGAAATCCCCGTCCTCTTCCCGATCCCATTTTCCGACACCACCAAAAGAGTCTCTCCCTGGGAATCCACCTGCATGCCGATAACCTCATCCCCTTCATCCAGCCTCATCCCAATCACACCCATAGACACCCGTCCCGTAACCCGGACATCCTTCTCATGGAACCGAATACACTGTCCGTTCCTGGTAACCATAAAGATATCCCTGTCATCATCCGTAGTCTTCACCTCAATCAGCTCATCATTCTCTTTCAGAACAATAGCCTGAAGCCCCACCTTCCTGACATTGGCATACTCCCTCATAGGAGTCTTCTTCACCATCCCGCTCTTAGTCGCCATAAACAGATAATGCTCATCATTATACTCCTTCATAGACACAATAGCCGTAATCTTCTCCCCCGGCATCGTCTGAAGCAGATTTACAATAGCTGTTCCTCTTGCCGTCCTCCCCGCCTCCGGAATGGTATACGCTTTCAGCCGGTACACCCGTCCCGTATTGGTAAAGAACATAATATCATTATGATTCCTGGTGAGAATCAAATCCTCAATATAATCCTCATCAATGGTCTGCATCCCCTTAATACCCTTGCCGCCCCGATTCTGGCTCTTAAAATTATCCTTTGACATTCTCTTGATATATCCCAGCCTTGTCATAGCGATAACGGTCTCTTCATTGGGAATCAGATCCTCATCACACATCTCAAAATCATCAAAGCCGATAGAAGTTCTCCTGTCATCCCCATACTTGTCGGAGATAACCTGAATCTCATCCCTGATTACTCCAAGCAGCAGCTTTTCATCCGCCAAAATAGCCTTCAATTCTTTAATCTTTTCCTGCAGCTCCTTATACTCATTCTCCAGCTTATCCCGCTCCAGACCTGTGAGAGCCCTCAGACGCATATCCACAATAGCCTGAGCCTGGGCATCGCTTAAACCAAACCGCTCCATCAACTGCTGTTTCGCAATCTGAACCGTCTGAGACCCTCGGATAATCCGAATCACCTCATCAATATGATCCAGCGCAATCAGCAATCCCTCTAAAATATGGGCCCGCTCCTCCGCCTTATTCAAATCATACTTGGTACGGCGGGTCACCACATCCTTCTGATGATCCAGATAATAGGTTAACATCTGAAGCAGATTCAAGGTTTTCGGCTCATTATTTACTAACGCAATCATTATTACGCCGAACGTATCCTGAAGCTGTGTATGCTTTAACAGCTGATTCAAAACCACATTGGCATTGACATCCCGGCGAAGCTCAATGACAATCCTCATCCCGCTTCTGTCCGATTCATCTCTCAAATCCGTGATTCCGTCTACCCTCTTATCCTTCACCAGCTCCGCAATTTTCTCAATAAGCCGCGCCTTATTAACCAGATACGGAATCTCTGTCACCA
>CAYWRB010000031.1:0-13498 GCA_964460025.1 uncultured Hungatella sp. | reverse complement strand
CAATGATGATGAAAAAATTTATGGCGGTTATGTCGGCGGCAGCGATTACTGCAGCTGCACTTACAGGGTGCGGCTCAGGTTCCCAGGGGACTTCGGGAGGCGGAAAAGAAGCGGCCAATGTTCCCACGGAACCATTCGGCGATACTATCAAATATGATCCCAGCGTGGCCATCAACGACGGAAAAGATATTTCCATAGAGCTTTGGGAGTGGGGAAGCGACGAACTGTTCCAGCAGGTGATTGACGGCTACTGTGCCATTCATCCCAACGTAAGCATTAAGCTGGTGAATAACCCCTGGGAGGATTACTGGACCAAGCTTCCCCTGGCACTGGATGGCAGCAACGGACCGGCTCTTTTCAATGTACATAACAGCTACCACGAGAACCTGATTAACTATATGGCCCCCTTGGAGATTCCTCTTGAGGATTTGGAAGCTGATTTTACCGGTGTGGAGGCTCATGTGCTTGACGGAAAGGTATATTATATTGACTACGGCATGATGACCGGTTCCGTATATTACAATAAGGATATGTGGGAGGCAGCAGGGCTTACGGATGCCGACATTCCCAAGACCTGGGACGAAATGAGAGAGGTTGCCAAGAAGCTGACCATCAAAGAAGGCGACAAGCTGATTCAGGCAGGACTGAATTTTAACGATGACTTCCATCAGAATTACCTTTTAGGTTTAAACTACCAGTTGGGCGAGAATCTGTTCCTGGAAGACGGGAGAACTCCCAATGTAACCTGTGACGCTATGAAGCAGGTGATGCAGATGCTGGTGGATATGTACCGGGTAGACGGTGTGGGTTCCGAGAACTTCGGAGAGAAGGGTTCCGACAGCTTCGGCCAGGGACAGTCAGCCATGGTTATCCAGTGGGGACATTACTACAACACTCTGAATACCACATGGACCGACATTAACTTCGGCGTGTTTGAGATTCCTACCTTTGACGGCAATCCTTATGCATACAACCGCTACAACGGCGAGTCTACCTTTGGTATCAACAAGAATGCGGCAGCTGACCAGCAGGCGGTGGCTCAGGATTTTGTAAAATACTTCCTGGCAAATGATGAGGCGCAGGTGGCATTTAACCTGGCTATGAGTACCTTCCCGGCGAAGAAATCTTTGGCAGACAATGAGCAGATCATGCAGAATCCGTCTTTGAGCGTACTGGCAGAGCATATCGACCACTATATCTGGCCGGGTCCTATGCCTTCTACCGTTGAGACTTCCTTAAAGACAGCAGGCCAGGATATTTTCTTCAACGGCGTGGACATTGACACTGCGCTGGCTGCGGCTCAGGAAAGCATTATCCGTGATATGAAGAGCAGCTCCTTCCAGTCTGTGGAGCATTTGTATAAATACGCCAAGTAATCGGAACGAATAAAGAGGGGGAACGAAATATGTTTACAAAGTCGCATCCTTTGCAGAGCAAAAGCGAAATTCTTCTGCGGAATATTGTTGTGATCGGTATGGTTTTGTTTTTCGGTATCTTTTTGATTATTCCTATCGGTATCGCATTCGCAGGAAGTTTTCATGAGTGGAATCCTTTAAGCGGAACCTACCGTTTCCTGGGAATCGACAACTATAAAGAAGTAATCACCAATCCTCTGTTCTGGACTTCTCTTTGGAACACGGTGATCTTCTCGGTGGTGGTTATTATTTTCCGTGTGGGGCTGGGGCTGGCTATTGCCTATGCCATCCACTCCGCACTGGTGAAATACAAGAGCTTTTTCCGTTCGGTCTTTTACATGCCGGTGGTTACGCCTATGGTGGCGGTTGCCTTTGTGTGGAAGTTCATGTACAATCCTCAGATCGGCACCATCAACCAGATTCTGGGTCTGGATATCAACTGGCTGATGAATCCTAAGACGGCGCTGGCAGCGGTGATTATCATGACCATCTGGAAAGACTTCGGCTATGCGGTAGTTATGTTTATGGCAGGTCTTTTCTCCCTTCCGGCGGATGCGCTGGAGGCAGCCAAGGTGGACGGCGCCAATGCATGGCAGAATTTCCGTTATATTACCTTCCCGCTTTTAAAGCCGATGACCCTGTTTGTTACCATTACGTCCATTATCTCTTACATTCAGGCTTATGTTCAGATTCTGATTATGACGGAGGGCGGCCCGGGAACAGCCACATACCTGTCTTCCTACATTATCTATGATGAGGCTTTTGTGAAGTATAATTTCGGATATGCGTCGGCATTGTCCTTTGTACTGTTTGTGATTACGGCCGGATTTACCTGGTTATCCTTCCGGGTTTCCGGAACCGAAGAATAGGAGGGCGCTATGAGAAGAAAAGTATATACCATAACATTGAACGTGATACTGCTTTTGCTGGGAATCGTCACCGTATATCCTTTTGTCTGGATGCTTTGTTCTTCCTTTAAAGTAAATAAGGAAATCATGGCTCTGGAACAGCACCTTTTACCCCAGGTATTTACCGTTGAAAACTATATTAACATGAATGCCCGGTTTAACTTCATGCGGTTCTTTGCAAACAGTTTGCTGGTTACCATTGTAATTACTCTGGCTGTGATTTATACTAGTACTATCTGCGGTTTTGTGTTAAGCAAATATAAGTTTAAAGGCAGGGAGCTGCTGTTCGGCTTCGTGCTCTGCACCATGATGATTCCCTGGTGTGTTACCATCATCCCCAAGTATTCCATGATTCAGAAATTTGGGTGGCTGGACAGCTATAAGGCCCTGATTATTCCGGCTATGTTCAGCGGATTTGGTATCTTTAACATGAAACAGCATATTGCCACGCTGCCGGATGAGATTCTGGAGGCGGCCCGAATCGACGGCGCCAATGAGTTTTACATTTTCCACCGGATTATCTTCCCTATGGCGAAAAACGGAATTTCCAGTATTGCCATCTTCCAGTTTTTGTGGGCCTGGGAGGATTATCTGTGGCCTTACCTGATTATCAGCACCAAGGAAAAACAGCTTTTGGCAGTAGGTCTTAAGATGTTCAGCGGCCAGTATTCTACGGATTACGGTGCGTTGTTCGCCGCTACGGCGATTTCCATCATTCCGGTATTGTTGATTTATCTGATTTTCCAGAAGCAGTTTATCGCAGGCGTGGCGTCGGCAGCGGTAAAGGGATGATTGAGGACGGCTGCGGCGGCCTGGCCGGGTATGGAGGGGCCGCCGCAGTAACTTGTTGAAAAGGAGAGAATCAAAAGGTATGAAGGATATTTACAGGATTGCCATGGAGCCTTTGGCATTGGAAGAAAACCAGGTGAAGGGCGATAACTACAGGATTACCATGCTGACAGAGGGGCTTGTCCGGCTGGAATACAGTTCTGACGGAGTTTTTGAGGACAGGGGAACTCAGATGGTTCTGTACCGGAACTTTCCTAAGACGGAATACAGGGTGATACATACAAAGGACGGGATTGAGATTCATTCCTCACGCATCCATCTGGTATATAATGAAGGGGCGTTTTCCGAACATGGTCTCAGCATTCAGGTGAAAGGAAATCTAAGCCCTTACCACAGCATCTGGCATTACGGGGCAGAGATTCGTGACTTGAAGGGAACGGCCAGGACTTTGGATGAGGCGGACGGGGCCATAGAATTGGGGCATGGCATCCTGTCATATTTCGGATACTCCATCATTGATGACAGCAAATCCCAGGTACTTCTGGAGGACGGCTGGATGGAACCGCGGAAAAAGGGGATTCAGGATATCTATTTCTTTGGCTATGGCCATGATTACAAAGAGGCGTTGAAGGACTTCTATTACCTTTGCGGGAAGACGCCTATGGTTCCCCGCTATGCCCTGGGCAACTGGTGGAGCCGGTTTTATTCCTACACGGAAAGCTCTTATCTGGAACTGATGGACCGGTTTGAAAAGGAAAATATTCCTCTTACGGTGGCAGTGATTGATATGGACTGGCATCTGGTGGATGTTGACCCCAAGTATGGAAGCGGATGGACCGGATATACCTGGAACCGGGAATACTTTCCGGACCCGGAAGGATTTCTGGGGAAGCTTCACGACAGAGGCATGAGGGTTACTCTGAATGTGCATCCGGCGGATGGAGTCAGGGCCTATGAGGAGGACTACCAGAAGATCGCCGGGTATTTGGGCATGGATACTTCAAATGAGGATCCGGTGCGGTGTGACCCGGCCAGTCCGGAGTTTATGGAAGCTTATTTTGCCTGCCTTCACCATCCCAAGGAGGAAAAAGGGGTGGATTTCTGGTGGATTGACTGGCAGCAGGGCAGCAGCTGCAAGGTGGAGGGCCTGGATCCGCTGTGGATCATGAACCATTTTCATTTCCTGGACAATGGAAGAGACGGAAAAAGGCCTATGACCTTCTCCAGGTATGCAGGCCCGGGAAGCCACCGCTATCCGGTGGGATTTTCCGGCGATACCGTCATAGACTGGGAATCTTTGGACTTTCAGCCGTATTTTACGGCCAATGCTTCCAATATCGGATACGGATGGTGGAGCCATGACATAGGCGGCCACATGCGGGGGTATAAAAATGATGAGCTGACAGCCAGATGGACTCAGTTTGGCGTGTACTCTCCTGTTCTGAGACTTCACAGTTCCAGAAGTGAATTTAACGGGAAAGAGCCCTGGAGGTTTAAAGGGGAAGCCAGGGAGGCCATGGGAGAGGCCCTGAGGGAACGGCATCGGATCATTCCTTACCTGTATTCCATGAATTACCGGAATTATAGAGAGGATCTGCCGGTTATCTGCCCCATGTATTACGAGAGTCCGGAAAACAGGGAGGCTTACACGGTTCCCAATCAGTATTATTTCGGAAGTGAGCTGATTGTGGCGCCGATTACCTCGCCGAGAATTCCGGGAATAAATGCAGGAGCCGTTACCGTGTGGCTTCCGGAGGGAACCTGGTATGACATTTATACCGGAATGATGTATGAGGGAGGCAGAAAACTGGTTCTGTACAGGGACTTGAACAGTATTCCGGTGCTGGCAAAGGCGGGAGGAATCGTGCCCTTTACAAAGGAAATCTCTGCTCTCTCGGCAGTGAGCAATCCCAAGTCTCTGTGGATCAGGGTTTATGCCGGAGCAGACGGAGAGTTTACGCTGTATGAGGATGACAATGAGACCTGCGGATACAAGAAGGATATCTGCGTAAAGACCCTTATGACATATGAGGAAGGGGAGAGAGACGTATTTGTGATTCATCCTGCGGAGGGAGAGCTTTCTCTGATTCCGGCAACAAGGACATATCAGGTAGAGTTTACAGGATTTTCTGAGGCAGCTGCCGGACAGGTGGATGTGAAGCTTGACGGACAGCTTAGAGCCAAAGATCAGATCACGGTCGTGTATAAGAAAGAGAAGCAGGCTGTAGAAGTGACGGTTCAGGATGTGGATATCACCGCACTTTTGGAAGTTTCCGTAGACAGAAGCACCGAGACAAGGGATAATAACGTGGAGGAACGGATCTTTGCGTTCTTAAATCAGGCGGAGATTGAGTTTTCTTTGAAGGATGAACTCTATCATCTTGTCAGGAAGAGCAAGAAGATTCCGGTGCTGTTGGCAGAGCTGCATGCTATGGGAATCGACGAGGATCTTTGCGGGGCTCTGGAGGAGATTCTTACGGCCAGCATAAATCCCTGACAGGGCGGACAAATCGGAACATACCGCCAGAGACGGGGCAAAATGGTAAGATACCATCAAAAAGGAAAAGGATTGTGAAAGAGCAGGATTCCTGGATGCGGGAGTCCTGTTCTTTTTATGCCTGGGGATAAAACACTTGAAATGATGGGAAATTTGAAGTACAATTTCACTGAGTTACCATAAAGAGTTTAAACAGGGGGGCTGCATGTTTGGGAGAAAGAAAGTGACACGGACCTATGACAGGGAGAGTCAGGTGCCGGTTATCCGTGCAAGCATATGTACCGGAGAACGGGTGGCCGGATTTAAGGATATTCATACGGGAAGATTTATGGAAGTCATGGTAATCAGAAATGACAAGGATATGGAAATCTTTTTATATGAGTATGGTATTTCCCCGGATGATATTAAAAAAGAATGGTAGATAAAAAGTTAAGGAGAAGCATGAAGAAACTGACAGCAAAGGATATGGCGCTGTGTGGTCTGTTTGCCGCGCTGACAGCAGTGGGGGCTTTTATAAAGATCAGTATACCGTTGGAGCCTTTTCCCATGCATTTTACGTTGCAGCTGTTTTTTGTACTTCTGGCGGGACTTGTGCTGGGAGGCAGAAAAGCAGCCATAAGCGTATGTATATATTTGGCCGTAGGGCTGGTAGGGGTTCCTGTCTTTGCAGCCGGCGGAGGCCCGGCTTATGTGATACGGCCGACCTTTGGTTTTCTTCTGGGCTTTGTTTTTGCTGCATTTGTTGCAGGAACACTAAGTTTTAAAAGGAAAGGGGGCGGTGTGAAATGGAATCTGTGGGCCGCTTTTTGGGGGATGGCAGCATATTATTTCTGCGGGGCAGTATATTTTTATATGATCAGTAATTATGTGATTTCCATGCCGGTGACATGGAACGTGGTGATCATCAACTGTTTCCTCATTACGGCAGCGGAGGACTTTGTCCTCTGCGTTTTGGCGGCAGTACTGGCGAAACGTCTTCGCCGGGCTGTAGAGTGGGGATAGAGACAGACAGATAAAGATGCTTCGCAGAAAGGAGAAACAATGAAGAAAAAGGTATTTGTGACAATATTGACTATGATGTTTTTAGGCGGCAGTTTTCCTGCCTTTGGGGCTCCGCAATATATGGCGGACGGAGCCGTATTTGATGCGCAGTGGTATCGGGAGCAGTATCCGGATATTAATGCCGCATTTCCTGTAGATGCGCCTCCGGAGGTGCTTTATGAGCATTATACCACCTTCGGTGTAAAGGAGGGCAGGCTGCCTTTTGAAGGGGCAACGGCACAGGGAGGAGCAGAACAGGGGAATCCGTCGGGGCCAGGGAATCCGTCAGGACCGGGGGAATCGTCAGAACCAGGGAATCCGTCAGGACCGGGGGTCCCGTCGGATCCAGGGGAACTGTCAGGCCAGGGGAATCCGTCGGATCCAGGGAATTCGACAGGCCAGGGAAATCCGGCAGGGCCAGGATATCCGACAGAGCCGGGGAATTCTGTGGAAGGCACTGCCACTGACGGGACTTTGGCGGCCGGAACCGGAGAGGAAGCTGCTCAGGAGACACAGGGAAGAGTCATCGACCCCTCAAGGCCCATGGTGGCGCTGACATTTGACGACGGGCCCTATGCCCCTGTGGGAAACCAGATTATGGACTGCCTGGTTCAGTATGGCGGAAAAGCTACCTTCTATGTGGTGGGAAATCGATGTGCAAGCTATAGGGACGAGATGCAGCGTATGGTGGCCGAAGGACATGAAATCGGCAATCACACATACAGCCATAAATATTTGCAGAAACTGGGGGCGGCGGAGATCCAAAGTCAGATTCAAAAAGGCAGCGAGGCCATCCAGGCGGCGGCAGGGGTTGCTCCGGCAACCGTGCGGCTTCCGGGAGGCAACAAAAACGCCACGGTTTTGGCCAATGTAAACGCCCCTATGATTATGTGGAATATCGATACCTTAGACTGGAAGACCAGGAATACTCAGAGTACGGTAAATGCGGTGCTTGGAAACATAAAAGACGGCGATATTGTGCTGATGCATGAGTTATATGCGGCTACCGGCAATGCGGCGGTTCAGATCATACCGGCTTTGACACAACAGGGTTACCAGCTGGTAACGGTCAGCGAACTGGCTCAGTATCGGGGCGGGCTGGAAAACGGGAAGTTGTATTACAGCTTCCGCCCATGACACTGATAGAGGTCCATAAGGGTATGGATGATGAACCCGCCCAGGCAGATGGCGGACAGATAGA
Source organism: uncultured Hungatella sp. (assembly GCA_964460025.1). GTDB lineage: Bacteria > Bacillota > Clostridia > Lachnospirales > Lachnospiraceae > UBA3402. Next base: position 5,647 of record CAYWRB010000031.1, on the reverse strand, counting down.
GGAGAATACCTGCCGCAGTTCCGTATTTTACGGATATTTGATGAAAAAATATTTGTGTTACCGGATAATAAGGGGAAATGTAAAACATATCGGCCTGGCCCTTGGTAGCAATATTGATGCCAAAGGCAATGAGGCAGAAGACTCCTAAGAGGAAAAGTGTTTTTACATATTCCCTTATTCCATGTCCGCTTAGTCCGGATAAGCAGCTGAAGAGTCCTAAAAAGACAAGAAGGACATGCCAGGTCAGGCCATGGAGCGTCAGGGTCCAATAGGGATGGAAAAGTCCTGAAGGTTCCAAAAGCGCCATGATCCCCCCCAGGAGACAGAAATCCTGCAGATAGGTGCAGAAGATACGTCTGACGGACGAATGTTTTTCTGTGATAGGAAGACACAGGCACAGATACATGGGGGTGCTGCATAACTGAAACGGGAAATACCACCAGTCAAAATGTCCCTGGTTGACAATCTCATATAAAAACAGTTGTTTATAGATTTCGCTTAAAGCCAGAACCGCGCCGCAGACAGCCATTACGGAGACAGCTGCGGACGGATTATCTCTGCATTTTCCGGATATGCGATCCGCCGCAAATACGGCTAAAAGGATTCCAAGTAGGGAAAAAGTAATGTGGAAAAAGGAATATGGCTGGGGAGCAGTCATAGGCCATGCTGTTTTTCTTAAGAATTCTGACATGGAAATACCTCTTTCAATCAAAATTATATTGAGTATACCATAGAAAAAGAAAGAAGGGTAGCGTTAAAGATTTCCCATATTGACGAATTCTTATAATGAATATTATAATAGGGCTATTATGCTACTGCTAAGTTAGGAGACAAACATGGACATTATAAAAGTATTACAGGAAGAATTAAAGATTGGCCGTCATCAGGTAGAGGCGGCCGTAAAGTTGATAGACGAAGGGAACACCATTCCGTTTATTGCCAGATATCGGAAGGAAGCCACAGGTTCCCTCAATGATGAGGTTTTGAGAAATTTGGATGAGCGTCTTCGCTATCTGCGTAGCCTGGCGGAAAAGAAGGAGCAGGTGATTGCCTCCATCAGGGAACAGGACAAGCTGACACCGGAGCTGGAGGCGCAGATCAATGAGGCTGCCACCCTGGTGGCTGTGGAGGACTTATATCGTCCCTATCGTCCGAAGAGAAGAACTCGGGCTACCATTGCCCAGGAGAAAGGCCTGGCACCTTTGGCGGATGTCATTATGCTGCAGATGACCAGAGAGCCGGTGGAGAAGCTGGCTTTGGATTACATATCGGAGGAAAAGGGCGTGGCCGGCCCGGAGGAGGCCATTGCCGGAGCCATGGATATACTGGCGGAGCGCATATCCGATGAGGCGGATTATCGGACTTATATCCGCAATACCACGATGAATCAGGGGACGATTCTGTCATCGGCAAAGGATGAAGAGAAAGAATCTGTCTATGAGATGTATTATCATTATGAGGAAAGTATGAAAAAGACAGCCGGGCATAGAGTACTGGCATTAAACAGAGGAGAGGCGGAGAAGATTCTTACGGTGAAAATTACCGCTCCCGTAGAACAGATTCTTCGCTATCTGGAGAAAAAGGTGATCATAAAAGAGAACCCATACACCACGCCTATTTTGAAGGATGTGATAGCAGACAGCTATAGCCGTCTCATCGCTCCGGCCATTGAGCGGGAGATCCGCAATGATATGACGGAGAAAGCCGAGGACGGGGCCATTAAAGTGTTCGGCAAAAATTTAGAGCAGCTTTTGATGCAGCCGCCTATTGTGGGAAAGGTGGTTCTTGGCTGGGACCCTGCGTTTCGTACCGGCTGTAAGCTGGCTGTGGTAGACGAGACGGGTAAGGTTTTGGATACGGTGGTCATATATCCTACGGCTCCTCAGAATAAGGTGGAAGAGGCCAAGGCTACCTTGAAGAAACTGATCAAGAAATATCATGTCTCTTTGATTTCCGTAGGGAACGGCACGGCATCCAGGGAATCGGAACAGGTCATCGTAGAACTGTTAAAGGAGATTCCTGAGCCGGTACAGTATGTGATTGTGAATGAGGCGGGAGCGTCCGTCTATTCGGCCAGCAAGCTGGCTGCGGAGGAGTTCCCCAATTTTGATGTGGGTCAGAGAAGTGCGGCATCTATTGCAAGAAGGCTTCAGGATCCGCTGGCGGAGCTGGTGAAGATTGATCCCAAATCCATCGGCGTGGGGCAGTACCAGCACGATATGAACCAGAAACATCTGGGAGAAGCGCTTCAGGGAGTTGTGGAGGACTGTGTAAATAAAGTGGGGGTTGACCTTAATACGGCTTCGGCACCCCTTCTGGAATATGTATCCGGGATCAACAAGGCTTTGGCCAAAAATATTGTGGCATATCGGGAGGAGCATGGAGCGTTTCAGAGCCGGAACCAGCTTTTGAAAGTAGCGAAACTTGGCCCCAAGGCGTTCCAGCAGTGTGCCGGGTTCATGAGGATTCAGGGAGGCGAAAATCCTTTGGACGGAACCAGCGTCCATCCGGAAAGCTATGATGCGGCAGGCAGTCTGTTGAAGAAGCTGGGGTATGAGCCGAAGGAAATTGCCGCGGGAGGCCTTAAGGGAATCGGCAGGAAGATTGTTGATTATAAGAAGATGGCTCAGGAACTGGAGATCGGTGAGATCACCCTTCAGGATATCGTAAAAGAATTGGAGAAGCCGGCCAGAGACCCCAGAGATGAGATGCCCAAACCGATCCTCAGGACGGACGTCATGGAGATGAAAGATTTGACACCCGGTATGGTGCTCAAGGGAACCGTAAGAAATGTCATTGATTTCGGCGCATTTATCGATATTGGCGTCCATCAGGACGGGCTGGTGCACATTTCCCAGATGACAGATAAGTTTATCAAACATCCCATGGAAGTAGTCAGTGTAGGGGATATTGTGGAGGTAAAAGTATTGAGTGTGGATCTGGCGAAAAAAAGGATTGGATTGACCATGAAGGTTTAGGGGAAGCACTCAAGGGCGAAAAGCAGGTGGAGGTTAAGATGGAGAAAGATAAGGAATTGCATTTTCATATCCAGATTACTGCAGGAGATCTGTGGGGATTTTCCATGTATCATTCCAACAAGGGATATTTGGGGATTTTTAATGTGTTGTTTACTCTGGCGGCATTATGGCTTTTAGTAACCAGATGGGGAGAATTTGATATTCCTTATCGTCTCCTGCTTCTGGTCTGTGTCCTGATGTTTACCGTATGGCAGCCTGCTCTTCTGTATCTGAAGGCCAGGAAGCAGGCAAAAGGCGCTGCGGTGAAAGAACCCATGGATATGACCTGCTCAAGCCAAGGCTTTGTCATTGAACAGAACGGTCAGAGACAGGAAGTGGCATGGGATCAGATTGGAAGAGTTGAATATAGGAAGGGACAGCTGATCATTTACATGGACAGGGTTCACGCCTATCTTCTTCCGGAGCGGGTTATGGGAGAAGACAAGGAAGAACTGTGGGCCATGATTCGTCAGGCGGTTCCCAAAGAAAGGCGGAAAAGAGTATGACCGAAGTGTGGGAGACTCATTCATGGAAAGAGACCTTTGAATTGGGGCGGAGTTTAGGCACAAAAGCAAGGGCCGGAGACGTCTACTGCCTGGATGGAGACCTGGGGACAGGCAAGACGGTGTTTACCCAGGGCTTTGCAGCAGGCCTTGGAATCAAAGGGCCTGTCAACAGTCCTACATTTACCATTCTGCAGCAGTATGATGAGGGCAGATTGCCTATGTATCATTTTGATGTTTACCGTATTGAAGAAGTGGAAGAGATGGAGGAAATCGGATATGAGGACTGCTTTTATGGGGAGGGTGTGTGCCTGATCGAGTGGTCTTCCCTGATTTCAGATATTTTACCGGAGACGGCAGTTCATGTGGTAATTGAGAAAGAGTTGGAAAAGGGCTTTGATTACCGCAGGATCCGTATTACCGGTTGACTTTATGCGGAAAGGAATGGCGTTGATATGAAGATATTAGGAATAGACAGCTCGTCTCTTGTGGCATCCGTAGCCATCGTCGCGGATGATGTGCTGGTGGTGGAATATACGGTTAATTTTAAGAAGACTCATTCACAGACGCTGCTTCCCATGTTCGATGAGGTGGCTGCTATGGTGGAACTGGATCTGCATACCATCGACGCAATCGCAGTGTCCGGAGGGCCAGGCTCTTTTACGGGATTAAGAATTGGTACGGCTACGGCCAAGGGGCTGGGACTGGCTTTGAAGAAGCCTTTGATCCATGTGCCTACTCTGGATGCCATGGCTTACAACCTGTGGGGGAGCAGCCGGCTGATATGTCCTGTGATGGATGCCAAGAGAAATCAGGTTTATACGGGGATTTACCGCTGTCAGTCAGGTCTGGAGGTGCTGAAACCCCAATGTGCCATGGATATTCAGGAATTGATAGAGGAGTTAAAGGAGACGGCACAGAAGGTAGTGTTTTTGGGAGACGGTGTCCCTGTGTACAGGGATCTGCTGGAGGCTAAGCTCCGTGAAAACTGTGAATTTGCGCCGGCTCATAATAACCGGCAGAGGGCAGCAGCGGTAGCCGCCCTGGGAGGAGAATATCTGAAACAGGGCAAGACGGTGCCGGCAGCTGAATTTCGGCCGGACTATTTGCGAAAGTCTCAGGCGGAGAGGGAGAGAGAAGCCAGAGAGGTGAAAGGATGACTGCAAAAGGCGCAGGGCAGGTTTCGGTCAGACCTATGGAAGAGAAGGAACTGGAATTTGCGGCAGAGCTGGAAAGCCTCTGTTTTTCCCAACCCTGGAGCCTGAAGCTTTTAAAAGACAGTTTTTTGGGGCCGTGGGACACTTTTTTTGTGGCGGAGCGGCATGGAAAGCTGTGTGGTTATGCCATTCTGCGCATCCTGGCAGGGGAGGGCGAGATCCAGAGAATTGCCGTTCATCCGGCTTTCCGAAGACTTGGCATCGGCAGTAAACTGATGGAAGCTATGGAGGAATTTTCCAGAGACAGGCAGGCAGGGGATACCACTTTGGAGGTCCGGGCAGGGAATCAGGGAGCCATCCGCCTATATAAATCCTACGGTTTTGTGGAACAAGGGAGAAGAAAGGATTATTATCGGAACCCTACGGAAGATGCCGTCATTATGTGGCAAAGAAGGCCTTGAAACAATTACCAGTTAAAATCATCGAAAAACCATTTATAATGTAGGGGTATCCAGTAAGATGCGGGTATCCTTTTTGCCTGTTGGGAAAAAGCAGCGGAGGAAATTCGGATATTGCTGCAAAAGAAAGAATGGAAAGGTGAGAATAAGATGAGAAAGTACAAAAGTAACGGAGAATTGGAGACGGTGATTTGCAATGCCTGCGGAAAGAAAATGGCGGTAAAAAACGGGATCGTGCGGGAAGGGGTCTTGAGAGTTGACCATGCCTGGGACTATTTTTCAGAGAAAGACGGAGAGGTTCATCACCTGGACCTGTGTGAGGAATGTTATGATAATCTGGTGCAAAGCCTGAGGCTTCCCATAGAGATAGAAGAGACAGTAGAATTTATTTGATCTTTTTGAAAATATCTGCTAGGATAGAGTTTGAGTTATGATGAATAAAAGCAGATTGGAGAAAAAATATGTTGGATATTTGCCTGCTGGGAACGGGAGGCATGATGCCGCTGCCATAC